>JANOWX010001123.1:0-13924 GCA_031418175.1 Acidobacteriota bacterium
TGCCCGCCAGCCAGCGGCACAGGCTGCCAAGGCTGCCGGTGTAATTGCCCTCATTCGACATAAACGGAGGCATCGGCCAATGCGGGACCGCCATGTGCTTCGTCGCGCTCAGCACCCAGTGTTGATCCCGGCAGGCACAGCTTCAGCCGCCTTGCCATTGATTGTGCGGCGGCCATGCAAGCCGCTCGCCTGTCCCGCTTCGACGACTGCGGCATTGTGCCCATTCGACGATTTCATCTGACCATTCTCCTACGCCATGCCAGCGCTATTGCCGCAATCGTAGCGCCGTCGTTTCCCCTCAATCTGCGGCTAGCACACACCCAATCTCAGATGTCAGCGAATACTCTTAGCTGAAAGATACCTTGCGAATAAAGTTAGCAGTAAGTCGTAAATTAACGTGCCGGACAAACACCGTAGAGAGCACTGCCCGCAATCAACCTTGCGAGGTGTGGTGGTGTCCGAATAGGGAGGGTGTCTGGCGCACTGCCAGCACGAGGCAACTGTTTTTCAGTCTTATTTTTTAGTTTGCGTCCGCCCGGAAATGGGGAGCCCCAAAAATAGGGAGCCCCAAAAATAGGGAGCAGGGAGCTTGGATAGCGTGTGCCGCCGACGGACGACTGAGTGGCCTGTTCCTGTTGCAGGAAAGCGGGATGGCACCAGAAACTCAGCCTATCAATCCACTCACGAGTGAGATAAGCCACAGTTGATTACAAATTTTCTGACAACAAATGCCGAAGTTGACTGACTTTACCCCATCCTGTACACTCCGCGCCGTTCGCAAATAAAGCCCGTACTCCCAGCAAACAATTCTGCAAAGGCCCTGCTGGCGCGGCTTTTCGAACGTTTTGCACTCACTGGGTTCACTCCAATTTGCATAGGACATTGCCCGAGCCTTCCATCTCATTTGCGGCATTCGCTTTTGGTTCGGCGTCGAAGTCCGATATTTGCCCCAAAAATTCTTGCTGAATTGTGTAGGCGTCACTGGATATGCTGAATTCAAATAATTTTGTGCGCTCCGGCTCTTTCAAACGATCATTTAGGCAAACCGCTCCAGCTTGGCGATTCGGCCTATTCCTGGCAATCATTGCCGCCTGCACGTTTCAATTGGGTTTCTGGCAGCCGGTTTCCAAAGCGGCCAGGCAAGCGTCACGGCTAGTGACACCGCAACGCCCCGCCTACCGCAGCTTGGGACGGCAACATAAAGTTCAAGTAACTGATCCGGCATACGCGGCGCAATTAGTGGCGCGCGGCGGACGGTTGATCGAACAATATGAACACGCAGCCTTGCTCAGCCTTGACGAAGCAACCCTGAATGCCCTGCCCGCCGACGGCTACGAACTGCGCGACGAAGAAAACCTGATTCTGTTGAACAGCGCCGTGCTGGACACCTCGCAAGTTGAGTTGCAGCAAACACGCGGACAGCAAAACCGGCTGGCTGAATTCGGCCCCGCCCTGCACTTGGTGCAATTCGCCGGCCCCATCAAACCGGCCTGGTATCACGAATTGCTGAAGACCGGCGTGGAGCCCCTCGCCTATGTCCCGCACAATGCCTATTTGGTTTATGGGCAGGCGGGCGCACTCGAGCGTTTGCAGGAATGGGCCGCCAGCAGCGCGTTCGTGCAATGGGAAGGCGCTTACGCCGAGTCCTTCAAACTCGATCCGAGCGTGGTCGAGTTGCGCGCCGCAAAGGGCGCACCAGCCGCCGCTGAGCAAAACGATCTTTTCGCGTTGCAACTGGTCAACGATCCGTCAACCAATCAGGGCACCCTGCAAATCGTCAATGCGTTGCGGCTCGAACCCGTCAAGAGTCAATTCCGCGTGCTCAATTACCTGAACGTGGTCGTGCGCCTGCCCTTGAGCGCCGTTGAAAAAACCCTGGTGAGCCGCCGCGACATCGTTTCGATCATGCGCTATCCAGAACCCGTCAAGCACGACGAACGGCAGAACAGCATCCTGACCGGCAACGTCACGAGCGGACAGCCCAACACCATTGATTATCTGAACTATCTGAACACCCAAGGCCTGACGCAGGCGCAATTTTCCAGCTCGAATTTCGCCGTCAACGTTTCGGATAGCGGCATTGATAACGCCACCACGACGCCCAATCACTTCGCGCTTTATGTGGGCGGCAATACGGCCAACAGCAGCCGCCTCGCCTATGCCCGCTTTGAGGGCACGCCGAACCAGAACAGCACCGCACAAGGCTGTGACGGCCACGGCACGCTCAACGCGCACATCATTGGCGGCTTTGTGCCCTCGGGGAATCCCTTCAATCTTTTCCCGCACGCCGATGGGCAGGAGTTCCGTTACGGACTGGGGGTCGCACCGTTTGTGCGCTTGGGTTCGACGATTGTCTTCGACCCAACGCGTTATACCTTCCCCAATCTGGTCAATGTCGAAGCCAAAGCCTATCAGGACGGCGCGCGCATTTCGTCAAACAGTTGGGGCGCGCCGACCAATGGCGCCTACACGATTGACGCGCAGGCTTTCGATGCGCTGGTGCGCGATGCCCAGCCCAGCAATGCGCCCTTCCCGACGGCAGGCAATCAGGAGCAGGTGATTGTTTTTTCGGCAGGCAACGGCGCGGTCTCGGGGACGATTGGTGCGCCCGGTTCGGCCAAAAACGTCATCACGGTCGGCGCGGCCGAGGGCGTCAATGCCTTTAGCGGCGCGGATGGTTGCAACATAGGCGACGAGCAAGCCAACAACGCCAATGACATTGCCAACATCTCCAGCCGTGGGCCTACAGCGGATGGCCGCAGCAAACCTGATTTGGTCGCCCCCGGCACGCACATCACCGGCGGCATCTTTCAAGCGCCGAATCCGAGCCAGTTCGGCGCCGCGGCAGATTGCTATCTGAACGCAAGTTTTGGGATCACGGTCTGCGGCGGGCCAAGCGGCGGCAAGTTCTTCCCTAGCGGACAGCAGTTTTATACCGCTTCATCCGGCACCAGCCACGCCGCGCCCGCCGTGGCCGGGGCCGCCGCGCTGGTGCGTCAACGCTTCTTGAACGCCGGCTTGAGCGCGCCCAGCCCAGCCATGACCAAAGCCGTGTTGATGAATACCGCGCGTTACCTGACCGGCGTCAACGCCAACGACAGCCGCTGGTCGCCTAACCAAGGCATGGGCGAAGTCAACCTGACCAGTTTCTTCGGACTGTTTGCGCAACAAACAATTTTGCGCGATCAACAGTCCACAGACATTTTCACCACTTCGGGCCAGCAGCGCGTCTTCACCGGCACGATTGCCGATTCAACCAAACCCTTCCGCATCACGCTGGCCTGGACGGATGCGCCCGGTTCAACGGTCGGCAATGCCTTCGTCAACAACCTTGATCTGGAAGTCACGCTCAACGGCCAGACCTACAAAGGCAACGTCTATCAAGGCGAATTTTCAAGCACGGGCGGACTGGCCGATACGCGCAACAACGTCGAGAGCGTCACGCTGCCAGCCGGACTGACCGGCTCTTATGTAGTCACCGTCAAGGCCGCCAACATTGCCGGTGATGGCGTGCCCAACTCCGGCGGCCCGCTCGATCAGGATTTCGCGCTCGTGATCGCCAATGCCACGCAAATCGCCCAAGCCGTAATCAGCGGCGGCACAGCCACCCTCGTCAGCGAAGCCTGTGCGCCCGCCAACAACGCGATTGATCCGGCTGAAATGGTGACCATGAGTTTGGCGTTGCAAAATGTAGGCACTGCCAGCACCTCGAATCTGGTCGCCACCCTGCAACCGACCGGCAGCGTCATCAGCCCGAGCGCTGCGCAAACGTATGGCGCATTGACCGCAGGCGGCCCGGCGGTTGCACGCGACTTTGCCTTCACGGCTGTCGGCACGTGCGGCGGAACGATCACCGCGACGCTGGCCTTGCAAGATGGCGCAACGAATCTGGGCACGGTCAGTTTCAACATCAACCTCGGCCAACTGATGGCGAGCACCGTCAGCTTTAACAGTGCCAGCGCGCTCACGATCCCGAACGGCGCGCCCACGACGACCACTGGCGCGGCTGCACCGTACCCATCGAATATCAATGTCACCGGCGTCACGGGCACAGTCAGCAAAGTCACGCTCACGCTCAACGGCCTGACGCACACCAACCCCGACGATCTGGATATTCTGTTGGTTGGGCCGACCGGACAAAAAGTATTGCTCGTTTCCGATTGCGGCGGCGCTGACGATCTCAGCAACCTGAGCTTCACGCTGGATGATGCAGCCGCCAACTTGCCCAATGCCACGCTCATCGGCGCGGGCAATTTCCATGCGACCAATTACGGCGATGGCGATACGTTCAATGCGCCCGCGCCTACCGGGCCTTACGCCGAGCCGAGCCTGACGGTCTTTAACAACCTCAATCCCAACGGCGTGTGGAACCTCTATCTGATGGACGATGCCGATGGCGATACGGGTTCGTTGACCGGTTGGCGCTTGAATATCACGACGACGACGGCGACTTGTTGCAGCACCAACAACTGCGGCACGATCACGATCAACCCCGCCACCATTGCGGCCGGCAACATCGGCAATGCTTACGCGCAGACATTCACCCAAACGGGCGGAACCGGCGCGGTTTCATTTGGACTGGTTGGCACGCTACCGGCGGGTTTGAGCTTCAGCCCAGCGGGATTGCTTTCAGGCACGCCGACGCAAGCGGGCAGCTTCCCGCTTACGATCACTGTCATTGATGCGCAAAACTGCCTGGGCCAGCGCAACTACACCTTGGTCATCGGCAATTTGGCTATCGTGACGCAAACGCTGCCAGATGGCAGGCCGGGCCAGCCCTATGCGCAAAACCTGCAAGCAACGGGCGGGACGCCTGGCTACACCTGGAGCCTGCTTTCCGGCGCGCTGCCGTCGGGCTTGACCCTCAGCAACGCGGGCAGCCTCTTTGGCACGCCTACGCAATTCGGCACGTTCAACTTCACCGTGCGCGTTACCGATGCCCAAGCCGTGCAGGCGCAAAAGGCGCTCGCGCTGAAGATCAATCGGAGTACGGTAAAGGCCGATTTCGATGGCGACGGCAAGACCGATCTGAGCATCTGGCGCGGCCCCAGCGGCAGTTGGCAGGTCATCAACAGTTCGAATGGCGCGTTGCAAATCACGCCCTGGGGCACCAGCGCCGCGCCTTATTTCGATGTGCTCGTGCCCGGCGATTACGACGGCGACGGCAAAACCGATCACGCCATCTGGCGCGGCGGCGACAGCATGTGGTACATACGCAAATCATCCGACGGCCAAGCCCTTGCGCAATCATGGGGTGCCAGTTACGCGCCATACTTTGACGTGCCGGTGCCGGGCGATTACGACGGCGACGGCAAAACCGACGTAGCCATTTGGCGGCCCACAGCCGGCGCTTTTTATGTCTTGCGGAGTTCTGATGGCGGCCTCATCGCTGAGGCTTGGGGGAGCAATGGCGACATCCCCACGCCGGGCGATTATGACGGAGATGGCAAAACCGACTTCGCTTATTGGCGGCCCAGCAACGGCATCTGGTTCATCAAAAACAGTGGCGGTGGCACACAAAGCATTCCGTGGGGCGCGGGCTATGCGCCTTATTTCGACGTGCCCGTGCAAGCCGATTATGACGGCGACGGCAAGACCGATTTGGCGATTTGGCGTGGCCAGGACAGCACCTGGTACATCCGCAAGAGTTCGGATGGCCAAGCGATCGGGCAATTATGGGGCGCCAATTACGCGCCGTATTTCGATATTCCGACGCCCGGCGATTACGACGGCGACGGCAAGGCGGACATTGCCGTCTGGCGTGCGGCCACTGGCGCCTGGTATGTAGTGCGCAGCAGTAATGGCTCGGTTCTGGGGCAAATTCACGGACAGACCGGCGATGACCCGGTGCCTGCGCACGGTGTGAAATAGCGCCGCCCGGCGGCAAGCTGAAATGCAAAAGACAAAACGCCCGCCAGTTGTATGCTGACGGGCGTTTTGTCTTTTATTACCTTGCTCTGTACGGCAATGCCTCTTTAGCGGCCCGCCCGGCGTGGCGCAAAAGAGCGCGTGCCGAAACTGCTCTGCCGTCTGGTCGAAGCAATCGGATTGAGCGGCGCCAACACCAGCAATTCGCGCCCGCCAAACGCCGGCAGGACGACACGTTCGATCGGCTGTTGGGTCAGCTTTTCGATGGCGCGCAAAGCCGGTTCTTCGGCCAACGTGACCAGCGTGATCGCTTTGCCCTCGTTACCAGCCCGCCCACTGCGTCCAATGCGATGGACATAATCTTCGGGGGCGGCCGGCACGTCGAAGTTGATGACGTGCGAAATGGCTTCGACATCAATCCCACGCGCGGCGATGTCGGTCGCCACCAAGACACGGCAGTTCCCGCTCTTGAAACTGCGCAAGGCAGCTTCGCGTTGGGGTTGTGAACGATCCGCGTGAATGCGTTCGACCTGATGTTTGCGCGCCGACAAAATGCGCGCCAAACGCTCGGCTCCGCGCCGCGTGCGGGTAAACACCAGCACACGCTCGAAACGTTCGCGTTCGAGCAAGTCGAACAGCAAGGCATTTTTGGATTCGAGCGCGACCGGATAGGCCATCTGTTTGACCGTCGTGACGGCCTTGCCGCGCGGATTGACTTCGACCATTTGCGGCTGGCGCATGTTCTGCCGCGCGATGCGTTCGATCGCGGGCGACATCGTCGCGGAAAAGAGCAGCGTTTGCCGTTTGGCGGGCAAGCGCGCCAGCACCTTCTGAATCGCCGGCCAAAAGCCCATATCGAGCATGCGGTCGGCTTCGTCCAGCACCAGCGTTTCAATCCCGGCGAGATTGAGCAGGCCGGAATCTATATGATCCTGCATGCGTCCGGGCGTCGCGATGACCACCGCCGGGCCACGTAACAACGCCGCCCGCTGCCGTGTCATGCTGGCGCCGCCGGTCAGCGTCGCCACGCGCATACGCTGCGTGCCGTCCAGTTCTTGCAAACTGGCGGTGATTTGTCCGGCCAATTCGCGTGTAGGCGCCAGAATTAGCACCCGCACAGACTTGCTGGCCGGTTTGCCCGGAAAGGCCGGGCCCGACAAGCGTTGTAACAGGGGCAATAAAAAAGCCGCTGTCTTACCTGTGCCCGTCGCGGCACAGCCAATTAAATCAATGCCGCTGATGATCAACGGGATGGCCGCCGCCTGAATTGGCGTCGGCTCGGTGTATTCAAGAGACTCACAACGGCGCACCAACGCGGCGTCTAGTCCCAATTCTGAAAAACTCATTGCATTCCTTATCGCGCCACATAATTTCACCAAGCAGAAGCACGGGTCGCGGTCGTGACGCACGCTCCACGACCCGTGCCGACTGTCAGGCGAATTTAGTAACGCGAACGGCCACCGCCGCCGCCACCGCCGCCACGACCGCCGCCGCCGCCAAAGCCGCCGCCACCGCCACGGCCACCGCCGCCGCCGCCACGGCCACCGCCGCCGCCGCCGCCAAAGCCGCCGCCACCGCCGCGATTTTCACGGGGTTTGGCTTCATTGACGGTCAGGTTGCGGCCATTGATCTCGCGGCCATCGAGTTGTTCGATCGCGGCCAGACCTTCTTCGCGGGACGACATTTCGACGAAGCCGAAGCCACGCGAACGGCCCGTGTCACGATCCGTCACGACCGAAGCCGAATTGACCGTGCCCATGCCGGAAAACAATTCTTCCAATTCCCCGTCCGAGGTCTGGAACGACAAGTTGCCAACGTAAAGTTTCATAGGTGGATATACCTCTCCTAGTAGGAGTGTTAAGAGAAGCTTCGAATGTAAGGGGCTTCGGTGTAACGGTAGCAGCGAAGGCTTGCGTTCGGGCGTTCGAAAGGAACGGCTTCTGTGTTAGGGATCGGCCTGCTCTCGAACTATCCAATAACGCCGCCGCTCTATCAGGAGAGGCTTGTGGCGCATCACCGTTGATGCGCGAGAGAAGGAATGAACACGCGCACTATGCACGATTAACTAAGTAGATGCAATGCCGAAGCACAAGCCGGTTGGTTGGTTGACCGGCTTGTGCTTGCTTTGGGACTGTTGACTTACGCAATCGCGCTACGGCTGTTTGTATGACCAGTCTTTGAGGCCGCCATACTTTTGCTGGGCTTCCGGAGTATCGGCATATACGACGATTGTCTGATCATCGGTGTACTTTGCGCTCCAGTCTTGTAAAACTAGAACCACACTCAGCGCTTGACGCATCGTAACTTTGTGCAACGCAAAATCCAGTTTGCCACGGCTCTTGGCATTTTGATCGAATGTAACCTTGAGCCCCAAAGTCCGGCCAAGAGTTGCCAACGCATCTTTGCCAGCAACACTTTTGAAAGTCACATCCTGTAAAGCGTCTGTTCCGTCCTTTGGCGGTTCTGCGGTTTGGGCCTGGCTGGTACACACCAATCCGGCCAACATTGCCAGCACGATCAATAACAGCTTCATCTTCATATTGCCTCCTTTGCGGCTGCGAAACGTTTGAGTTTAGGTTGCGTTCACTGTGGCTGTCCGTTCACTTGCGACGGTGTGAACGACGGGGAGTATAGGCGAACGGCAAGGCACTGTGCGAATAAATCTCGCCCCTGCTTTACGTACCACCGAACGGCGTGTAGCCTAGGCCGTCACCCCCACAAACCCAACACATTTTTCAAACTCTCTGGAGGACAATTCATGCAGATTTCCCCCCGCAGCATTCGTGCGCTTTTGTGGACAGCAGGACTGGTGCTGGCCGTTGTGCTCGCCGCACTCATCCATCATTTCACGACACAAGCCAGCCTGGCCGCCGCTCAGAGCGAGCCGCTCTGGCAGGATGTTTCCAGTGTCACGCTCAACAGTGTCAGCGGTGAACGCTGGGTTCAGCCGTTGGCCTATCGCGGCTTGCGTTTGAATCAGAACGCCTTGGCGCAACTGTTGGCGCAAGCACCGCTCGAACGCACGGCCGCAGCGCAAGACAATCAACTCATCATCCCGATTCCATTGCCCGACGGCGGCATGGGCCGTTTCCGTTTTGTCGAATCACCGATTATGGCCCCGGAGTTGGCGGCCCGGTTCCCATCTCTCAAAACCTACTACGGGCAAGGGCTGGATGATCTGACGGCTGTGGTGCGCTTCGATGTCACGCAGACCGGCTTTCACGCGATGATTCTGTCGGCGGGCGTTTCAACGTATGTTGACCCCTTGGCCAAAGGCAATGCCGATTTTTACGTCAGCTATGCCAAACGCGACTTGCGCAAACCCGGCTGGGCCATTGAATGTTTTGCGCAAAATGAATTGGCCGCCTCACCCGCACCGCCTGCCCTGCCTTTCGTAGTTGGCGGTGCGACGCTGCGCACCTACCGGCTGGCGCTGGCGGCCACGGGCGAATACACAGCCTTTCACGGCGGCACCGTGGATGGCGCAATGTCCGCCATCGTGACTTCAATGAATCGAGTCAACGGCGTGTATGAGCGTGATGTTGCCGTGCGCATGCAACTGGTCGCCAAAAACGACAGCGTAGTGTTCACCAATGCCGCGACTGACCCATACACCAACAACAGCGGTTCGACGATGCTGGGCCAGAATCAAACCACGCTCGACAGCGTGATCGGTTCGGCCAACTACGACATCGGCCACGTTTTCAGCACCGGCGGCGGCGGCGTCGCCAGCTTGCGTTCGGTTTGTGTCAACGGCAGCAAAGCGCGCGGCGTGACCGGCAGTTCGGCCCCCGTCGGCGATGGCTTCGACATTGATTACGTAGCCCACGAGATGGGCCATCAATTCGGCGGCAATCACACCTTCAACGGCACGACCAGTTCGTGCAGCGGCAACCGCGCCGCCTCCGCTGCCTACGAAACAGGCAGCGGTTCGACGATCATGGCCTACGCGGGCATTTGCGCCGCCGAGAACCTGCAACCGCACAGCGACGATTACTTCCACGTCAAAAGCCTGGAAGAGATTTACGCCTTCATCAACGGCACGGGCGGCAATTGCGCGGCAGCCTCACCATCAGGCAACAATCCTCCGACAGTCAGCGCCGGAGCCAGTTTCACGATTCCGGCGCAAACGCCTTTTGCCTTAATCGCGTCGGGCAGCGATCCCAACGGCGACAGCCTGAGCTATTGCTGGGAACAATACGATCTGGGCGCGGCCGCGCCGCCCAACACCGACAATGGCAATCGCCCGATCATGCGTTCGTATAACCCGGCGGCCAGCCCGACGCGCATCATCCCGCGTTTGCCAGACCTGCTGGCCAACACCGCCAGCGTCGGTGAAGCGCTGGCCACTACGACGCGCACGCTGAATTTCAAAGTCACCGCGCGCGACAACCGCGCCGGCGCGGGCGGCATTCAAGACGCCGCGACGCAAATTTTCACCCGCGCGGACGCCGGCCCGTTCGTAGTCACCGCGCCCAATAGCGCCGTCAGCGTCCCAAGCGGAACCGCGCAAGTCGTGACCTGGAACGTGGCCAACACCAACGCCGCGCCGATCAGTTGCACCAACGTCAGGATTTCGCTTTCGACCAATGGCGGCTTGACCTTTCCGACCGTTCTGGCGGCCAACGCGCCGAACAATGGCTCGGCCGTCATCAACGTCCCGAACACGCCGACCACCCAAGCGCGCCTCAAAGTCGAAGCGGTGGGCAACATCTTCTTCGATCTATCCAACGCCAACTTCACCATCACACCGGGCAGCGGCGGCGGCGGCGGGCTGCGCGCGAAGAAAGCCGATTTCGACGGCGACGGCAAAACCGATCTGAGCACCTGGCGCGGCGGCAACGGCACCTGGTACTCGGTCAACAGTTCCAATGGCGCAACGCTGGAAATGCCTTGGGGCGCGGGCTATGCGCCGTATTTCGATGTGATCGTGCCGGGTGATTACGACGGCGACGGCAAGACCGATCACGCCATCTGGCGCGGTGGCGACAGCACCTGGTACATACGCAAATCATCCGACGGCCAGGCGCTCGCGCAATCCTGGGGCGCGAGTTACGCACCCTATTTCGACATCCCGCAACCCGGCGATTATGACGGCGACGGCAAAACCGATGTAGCCGTCTGGCGGCCTGCCGCTGGGACGTTTTATGTGCTGAAGAGTTCCGACGGCGGCGTCATTGCCGAGGCTTGGGGACAAGCCGGTGACACGCCGCTCGCGGCGGATTACGACGGCGACGGCAAATGCGACTTCGCTTATTGGCGGCCCGGCACTGGTGTTTGGTTCATCAAGAACAGTTCGGGCGGAACGCAGAGCATCGCCTGGGGCGCGGGTTATGCCCCGTATTTCGATATGCCGGTGCCGGCCGATTACGACGGCGACGGCAAGACCGACCTGGCCGTTTGGCGCGGCCAGGACAGCGTTTGGTACATCCGCAAATCATCCGATGCCGGCTTGCTGTTTGAGTTGTGGGGTGCGAGTTATGCGCCCTACAACGACGTGCCGGCGCCGGGCGATTACGACGGCGACGGCAAGGCGGACGTCGCGGTCTGGCGGCCCACAGATCAGCATTGGTATGTAAAGAGGAGTTCGGACGGCAGCTTCTTTGGGCAACAACACGGCCAGAGCGGTGACGTGCCAGTACCGGTTAATGGCGTAAAGTAAAAACGGCCCAGCCACACGCACGGACGAATGGATATTCCAAGGCGTGGCGTTCAGTGTTGCCTCTGAGCGCCGCGCCTTGAACTGACAGACCTCAGGCGCGGCGAAAGAGCCGGTAACGATGAATAAAATAACGACACTGCTGTGGGCGGCCACGCCCTCAATCCGTTGGGGCTGGGGATTGCTATTGGCTGCTTGCTTGTTTGGACTGACTTGGACGGCGGGCACGCGCGTGACGGCGCGCGGCGTAAATCGTCAAACCGCCAACCTGACGCGCGGGCCCTATTTGCAACTGGGCACGCCCACCAGCCTGCGCCTGCGTTGGCGCACCGATCTGGCGACCGACAGCCGTGTGCGTTTCGGCGCGGCGCCCAACGCGCTCAATGCCACGGCAGACAACGTCGCCGTGACCACTGAGCACACGGTCACGCTGACGGGCCTGACGCCGAATACGGCGTATTACTATTCCATCGGCGCGACGGCTGGCACAGTGCTGGCGGGCGGCGATGCCAATCACACCTTCGTGACCGCGCCCGCCGTGGGCAGCACGCCGCCGTTGCGCGTCTGGGTGCTGGGCGACGCGGGTTGGGCGGGCGTGGGCTTGCCCGCAGGCCAGCGCGCCGTGCGCGATGCTTACTATGCCTTCACCGGCACACAGCGCACCGCTCTGTGGCTGATGCTGGGCGACAACGCTTACACCAACGGCACCGATACGGAATATCAGGCGGGCCTGTTCGACATGTATCCAAGCATGCTGCGCCAGTCGGTGCTCTGGCCGGCCATCGGCAATCACGACACCGCCGGTTCGACGACGCCGCCCCCGACGCTGCCGTACTTTCAGATTTTCGATTTGCCGCAACAGGCCGAAGCGGGCGGCGTGGCGTCGGGCACGGAGCTTTATTACTCGTACAACTACGCCAACATTCACTTCGTCAGCCTGGATGCGATGGTCTCGGCGCGCGTGCCGCCCAGCGCCATGCTGACCTGGCTGCAAAATGACTTGGCGCAAAACACGCAGGATTGGCTGATCGCCTATTGGCACCACCCGCCTTACAGCAAAGGCTCGCACGATTCCGACACCGAGGCCAATCTGATCGAAATGCGCGCGAACGTGCTGCCCATCCTGGAAAACTACGGCGTGGATTTGGTGCTGAGCGGCCACAGCCACGCTTATGAACGTTCGTTTTTGATTGATGGGCATTACGGCTTTTCGCCCAGCTTCACCAACGCGATGAAAAAGAACGGCGGCGACGGACGGCCCGGCGGCAATGGCGCTTACACCAAACCCACGCGCGGCCCCAGCGCACACGAAGGCGCAGTGTATGTTGTCGCAGGCTCGTCAGGCATCACCAGCGGCGGCCCGCTCAATCATCCGGCGATATTCACTTCGCTCAATCAACTCGGCTCGCTGGTGCTGGACATCAACGGCAATCAGCTTGAGGCCAAATTCGTGCGCGAGACGGGCGGGGTGGATGACAGCTTCACGATCATCAAAGGCACGAATCCCGGCACGCCGCCCACCATCACCGCGCAGCCCGCCGCGCAAACTGCCTGCGCGGGCGGCAACGCCGCGTTCAGCGCCGCCGCCAGCGGCAACCCCACGCCCACCGTGCAATGGCAAGTCAGCACCGACGGCGGCGCGAATTACAGCAACGTCGCGGGCGCCACCGCCACGACGCTGAACCTGAATGGCGTGGGTCTGGCGCTGAACGGCCATCGTTACCGCGCCGTCTTCACCAACGCGGGCGGCCCGGCGACGACCAACGCAGCGCTGTTGACGGTGAATGCGGCGACGGGCGTGGCCGCGCAGCCCGCCGGGCAAACCGTCTGTCCCGGCGCGCCGGTGACTTTTGCGGTCACGGCCAGCGGGACGGGGCCGTTTACGTATCAATGGCGCAAAGGCGGCAGCAACTTGCCGGGCGCGAATGCGAGCAGTTACAGCCTCGCGGCGGCCAGCGCGGGCGACGCGGGCGCGTATGACGTGCTCGTCACGGGCATTTGCGGCAGCGTGACTTCGCAATCCGCTACGTTGACGGTCAACAACGCGCCGAACATCAGCGCCCAACCGGCCGCGCAAAACGTTTGCCCCGGTGCGCCAGTGTCATTCTCAGTGACGGCCAACGGGACAGGGCCGCTCAGTTATCAATGGCGCAAGAACAACATCAACGTGCCGGGCGCAAGCGGGAGCAGCTACAGCATCGCGGCGACGACCACAAACGATGCAGGCGCTTACGATGTCGTCGTGACGGGCGCGTGCGGCAGCATCGTCTCGAACAGCGCCAGCCTGACCGTCAAAACGCCGGTCGGCATCACGGCGCAACCGACCACACAATCCGTCTGTCCGGGCGTGCCCGTCACGTTCGCAATCACCGCCAGCGGGACGGGGCCGCTGACTTA
>JANOWX010001124.1:0-9060 GCA_031418175.1 Acidobacteriota bacterium
ACAGACTAAAGTCTGTCCTAAAGCCATTAATCCAATCGCACTGCTCTTTCAGTACAGCAAAGCCTGTTCAATAGCGGCAGTGATTCATTTGCATTCTGCCAGCCCATCCCACGCCAGCCGCATTTCGCCAGCGTTAGACACACAGCCGGCACCTTGTTTGCCGTCGCTCAAACTCTAGCCATCATTCTTCAAACTCAAAGAGAATCTATCCTTTCAACGGTTTAACCGCGCTGCCATCAGCTTTGCGTGGCGTTCGTCCGTTCACTGGCACACCGAATGCCATCTCATCCGGCGTCGGGACAAGGCCTTTGCAAAGAGCAAAGCCGCCCCAAAATCGCAAGGCAAGGTTCGCCGCGTGACCGTGTCAGCGCCGACAACTGCACGAACGAAAAGGAGTTTCTATGGATATGGTTGTCATCACGTATTTGGCCTATCTGGTCATCAGCATCGCGCTCACCGTCTGGGTCGCCCAGACGCTGCACAAGAATGGCCGCGTCTTTCTGGTGGATGTCTTTCACGGCAACGAAGCGCTCGCCGATTCGGTCAATCATCTATTGATCGTCGGCTTTTATCTGATCAACTTCGGCTACATCTCGCTGGCCTTGAAGATCGGCATTGAGGTCGCCAACACGCGCGCCGCCATCGAAGAACTCTCATCCAAAATCGGCATCGTGTTGCTGGTGCTGGGCGCAATGCATTTCGGCAATCTATACATCTTCAGCCGCCTGCGCCGCCGGACGATTCTGCCGGGCGCGTCGCCAATGACGCCCGCTGGTTACAGCGTCGCGGGCGAGGCTTGAAACCAGGCTGACACGCATACGCCTCGCGCCCACAGCTTTATCACGCCACGGTTATAATGCCGCCACCATGTTGATCGTGATTCTGATGGCTTCATTATTCGTCACGCTTGCGCTCGGCTTTTACGTGCTGGTCGCCGCGCCGCAGCACCCCGTCAATCGGGCCTTTGCGCTGTTCAATGGCTTGATGGTGTTGTGGATCGTCAAAGACCTGGCCTTCTGGGGCTTTCATGAAGCGGAAACGGATGGGCACTGGTGGGCCGCGAGCAGCTTCATCATTGGACTTGCGCTGCAATACGCATTGCTGATCTTTGCGGATGTCTTCCCTGAGAATGGGCCCGTGCGCTGGCGGCGCATTGGCTGGTTGGCCTTGCCGTTGCTGCCGCTGCTGCCGTTGTTATTGACCAACCTGCTGTGGGAATTCGCAGGCTTTCGCGCCAGCCAGTTCACGATCACCTAGAAACCGGCGGCCCTGGTGTTCGGCGGCTACAACTTTTTCCTGTTGTTGACAGGTTTCGCCGGACTCGCGCGCAAACGCCGCCGATACCAAGGCACGCTGTGGGGCCAGCAACTCGGCGCGGTGATGCTGGCCAAAGGCGCGACATCAACGCTGACGGTACTGGCAGCGAATCTGCTGCCGCTCTTGGGTTTTTACCGGCTGTTGCCGCTCTCGTCGCTGTTCATCGTGGTCGGCTCGCTGATCTATGCCTATGCAATCTCAAATTTCAAATTGTTTTCATTGCAAACGGCGCTCGATCAACTGCGCCTCTTTCCGCTGGCTTACAAGGTAGCCCTGGCGGTAACGCTGACCGGCTTACTCGGTTTCTTGCTCTTCCAGGTGCCGGTCGCACTGTGGAGTTTCGGCACGAATGTCGCGGGTTGGAAGCGCTTCCTCGTCTTCAGCACGCTTGCCGGCCTAGTGCCGACGCTGCTGCTGATCTTGCTGATCGTCAAAATCATCTCGCGGCCTTTGCGCGAATTGACTGAAACGGCGCTGGCCGTGACGCGCGGCGCTTACGGCGCGCAAACGCCGCTGACCTCCAACGACGAACTCGGCGTGCTGGCCGCCAGCTTCAACGCCATGAGCCGCCAGATGGCCGAGGACATCGCCCGGCTGAAAGCGATCAATCAAATGATGCTGCGCAACGAAAAGCTCGCCACCGACGGCGCGCTCGCCACCGGCGTCGCCCACGAAGTCAACAACCCGCTCGCGGCGATCTCTTCGCTCGTCCAATCGTTGCTGACGCGCGCCGAAGAGGAAAAGCAACGCGGGACCTTGCGCCTGATCCTCGCGCAAATCACGCGCATCTCCGGCGTGCTGCGCGACCTGATGGATTTCGCGCGCCCCAAAGCGCCGGAGTTGAAACCGACCGATCTGAATCAGGTGATTTTGAAAAGCCTCGAACTGGCGCGCTTCGACAAACGCTTCAAGCAACTGACGGTGAGCACAACGCTGGCCGGCGATTTGCCGCTGCTGCAACTGGACGCCGACCGCTTGCAGCAAGTGTTTTTGAATTTGCTGCTCAACGCCCGCGACGCCATTGATGAAAGCGCGGCTGCCGGCCAGATCAGCATTACGACCAGCCGCGACAACAATGAGGTGTGCGCCAAGATTGCCGACAACGGCAGCGGCATCCCGGCAGAGAATTTGGAGCGTATCTTCGATCCGTTCTTTTCGACCAAACCGAAAGGGCAAGGCACGGGCCTGGGCCTGGCGGTCAGTCACAGCATCGTGATGGCGCACGGCGGACGCATCGCCGTCGCCGCGCAAGCCGGTGGCTGTGTTTTCACGATTGTCTTTCCTGAATTGCCCGCAACGCTCGCGCCCGCTGGCGAGCAGGAGTTGAATCATGCAAGCTGACAAACGCATCGTCATCCCCGGCGGCACCGGCTTCCTGGGCCGTTATCTGGCGGAATACTTTGCCGCGCGCGGCTATGAAATCGTCGTGCTGACGCGCACGCCGCAACCGGACGCTTCGCCCGCGCGACAAGTCGCGTGGGACGGCGCAACGCCAGGCGCTTGGGCAAAAGAATTGGATGGCGCCGCCGCCGTCATCAACCTGGCCGGGCGCAGTGTCAATTGCCGCTACCACGAAACGAACCGCCGCGCGATTTATGATTCGCGCCTGCATTCGACCGCCGCCATCGGCGCGGCCATCGCGCAATGCGCGCAACCGCCGCGCGTCTGGCTGAATTCGAGTTCGGCGACCATCTACCGCGACGCCCGCGACCGCGCTATGGACGAGGCCACCGGCGACATCGGCACGGGCTTTTCGGTGGATGTTTGCCAGCAGTGGGAGCAAGCCTTTGCCGCAGCCGTCACGCCGCACACGCGCAAAGTCGCGTTGCGCACCGCCATCGTCTTCGGCCACGGCAGCGGCGGCCCGTTCGAGGCGTTTCATCGTTTGGTGCGCTTGGGCCTGGGCGGCAGACAGGGCGACGGCGCGCAATACGTCAGTTGGATTCACAGCGAAGATTTTGCCCGCGCCATCGTCTGGCTGCTCGAACACGAAGAGCTTTCCGGCGCGTTCAATCTTGCCGCGCCTCAACCGCTGCCCAACCATGAATTCATGCGCGCCTTTCGCCAAGCCTGCGGTCAACCCATCGGCCTACCCGCCATGGAATGGATGCTCGAATTCGGCGCGTTTTTCCTGCGCACCGAAACGGAACTGTTGCTGAAAAGCCGCCGCGTCGTGCCGCGCCGCCTGTTAGAATCCGGCTTCCAATTCAACTTCCCGGATTGGCGCGCGGCGGTGGATAATCTCGTCAAGCACGCCGCGCCCGAACCCCTGCTGGCAACACAATGATGGCAACGCGATGAACCAACAACCCTCCATCCTGATCGCTGAAGACGAAGACCTGATGCGCACGATCCTCGCCAACTTGCTCACCAACGCGGGCTATCGCGTGCTGGCCGCCAGCAGCGGCGAACAGGCGCTGGAACTTTTCGCCGCCGAAGCCCCTGCCCTGACCATCAGCGACATCGCGCTCGGCCAACTCGACGGCATCGAATTGCTCGACCGCATCAAGCAGATGGACGCCGACGCGCTGGTCATTATGATGACGGCCTATTCGTCGGTCGAAACCGCCATCGCCGCGCTGCGCAAGGGCGCTTACGATTACATCACCAAGCCCTTCATCAACGAAGACCTGCTGCAAGCCGCGCGCAACGCCTTGCGCCAGAGCGAACTGTTCAAAGAGAACCGCTATCTGCGCCGCGAACTGAAACAGAAATACAACTTCGAGCAGATCATCGGACGTTCCGACGCGCTGACGACAATCTTCAAGCTGATCGAAAAGATCGCCAACGTCCCCGGCAGCGTGCTGATCCAGGGCGAATCGGGCACCGGCAAAGAGTTAATCGCCCGCGCGCTGCATTACAATTCGCCTCGTGCTGACGGGCCTTTCGTCGCCATCAACTGCGGCGCGCTGCCCGAAAACCTGCTCGAATCGGAATTGTTCGGCTACGTCAAAGGCGCGTTCACCGGCGCGCACGCCAACAAGACCGGCTTGCTCAAAGCCGCTGATGGCGGGACTTTGTTTTTGGATGAGATCGGCGAGATGCCTCCGTCGTTGCAGGTCAAACTGCTGCGCGCCTTGCAGGAGCGCGAGGTGCAGCCGCTGGGCGCGACCAAACCCGTGCCCTTCGACGCGCGCCTGGTCGCCGCCACCAATCGCAATCTAGAAGAAGAGATCGCCGCGCACCGTTTCCGCGACGACTTGTTTTATCGCATCAGCGTTTTTAGCCTGACGCTGCCGCCGTTGCGTGAACGGCGCGAAGATGTGCCGTTGCTGGCGCGGCATTTCATCGCCAAGTATTCGCGCGACCTGGGTGTGCCGCCGCGCACGCTCAGCGATGAGGCCTTGCAGGCGCTCATCAACTACGACTGGCGCGGCAACGTGCGCGAATTGCAAAACGCGCTGGAACACGCGGTGGCCTTGAGTGACGGACGCATTGAGCTTGGACACTTGCCGCAAAAACTTCAGGCGACTTCGTTGGCGATTCGGGATTTGACCGGCCAGACGCTGACGCTGGACGAATTGGAGCGCCGCTACATTTTGGAAACGCTCGCACGCGTGCACGACGACAAGACGCGCGCGGCGGAATTGCTGGGCATTGATCTTTCGACGCTTTACCGCAAGCTGAAACGGTTTGGGCAAGGGGTCTAAGCCGCATGCGCTCGGCTACAATCCGGTTCAACAGGAAGAAAAGCCTGTCCAAATCAGGCGGGTAAATTCGGCCCCTTGACGCCCCCCCAAGCGGCGCATAGAATCTGCGCCTTCGTAGTCATCACATCACGCGACATACAAATGTATAAAACAGTCCGGAGGCAAGCTTGATCGAAGTTGAGCATCTGACGAAGAGCTACGGCGCAGCCCGCGCCGTCAACGACATTTCCTTCACAGTAGAAAAAGGCGAAATCCTGGGTTTTCTCGGCCCCAACGGCGCCGGCAAAACCACCACCATGCGCATCCTGACGGGTTATCTGCCCGCCACGGGCGGCACCGCGCGCATTGCGGGGTTCGATGTCTTCGACCAATCCATGGACGTGCGCAAGCGCATCGGCTATTTGCCCGAAACGCCGCCGCTTTATCCAGAGATGAAGGTCAGCGACTATCTGACCTTTGTCGCCCGCATCAAGGGCGTAGAGGCCGCCGACATCGCCGCGCGCGTCGAAGAGTCCATGAAGATGACCGGTTTGACCGAGCGCAAGGATGAACTGATAAAACGGCTCTCGCGCAGTTACAAACAACGCGTCGGTATTGCGCAGGCCATCGTCCACAACCCGGACGTGGTGATTCTGGACGAACCCACCGTCGGCCTGGACCCGAACCAGATCATCGAGGTGCGCAAGCTGATCAAGGGTCTGGCGGGCGACCACACGATCATCCTCTCGACGCACATCTTGCCCGAAGTCGAGATGACCTGTGACCGTGTCGTCATCATCAACAAAGGCAAAATCGCCGCAATTGACACGCCCAACAACCTGACCACGCAGATGAAAGGCAGTGAGCGCGTGCAGGTTCAAGCGCGCGGCGATGCCGCCGAGTTGCAAACCAAGCTCGAAACCATTGCGGGCGTCAGCCGCGTCACGACCGATCCGCACGAAGGTTCTGACATGGTCGCCGCCACCATCGAAAGCGAACCCGGCATTGACGTCCGTGGACAGGTTGCCGCCACCATCGTCGGCGGCGGTTTCGAACTGCTCGAACTGCGCGCGGTCAATCTGAGCCTCGAAGACATCTTCCGCCAACTGACCACTGAAGAAGTAGTCAGTAGCCAGTAGTCAGTAGCCGGTTTAATCCCAAGCTATTGACTACTGACTACTGACTACTGACTACTGACTACCGACTACCGACTACCGACTACTAATTATGAAAGGTATTCTTGCTATCTTCCGCCGCGAAATGAGCAGCTATTTCGTCTCGCCGATTGCTTACATCGTGATCGGCTTCTTCCTGCTCATTGCCGGATACTTCTTCTCGAACATTCTGTCGTTTCTGATGGCGCAGGCCATGCAGGCGATGATGCAACAGCGCCAGATGGGGCCGCCGCCAGAGATTGACGTGCCCAGCCTGGTGATGCGCAACTTCACGGGCGTCATCAGCACGATTGTGTTGTTTATGATTCCGATGCTGACGATGGGCGTCTATGCCGAAGAGCGCAAACGCGGCACGATGGAAATGCTGATGACTTCGCCGATCACCGAATTCCAAATCGTGATGGGCAAGTTCATGGCGTCGCTGGCGCTGTTCTCGGTCATGCTGGCGCCGACGCTGCTCTATCAGGTGGTGATGGGTTATTACAGCGAACCGGCGATGCCGTGGAAAGTGCTCTGGTCGGGCTATCTGGGTATCTTTCTGCTGGGCGCGGTGCTGATCGCGTTGGGTTCGTTCATCTCGGCGCTGACCGAAAGCCAGATCATTGCGGCAGTCGTGACTTTCGTCTCGTTCCTGCTGCTCTGGGTGCTGGATTTCGGCGTGCGCGGTTCGACGACCTGGTATGGCGAAGTGCTGCAATACTGCTCGATCCTGCGGCACTTCGACGATTTCACGCGCGGCGTGATTGATACGACCAGCTTGATCTTTTATGTTTCGCTGATTGTGCTGGGCTTGTTCCTGACGCTGCGCACGCTCGATTCGATGCGTTGGCGGCGCGCGTGATTCAAGGTAGGACGGACTTTAGCCTGTCCGGTTCAGGCGATGGACAGACTAAAGGCTGTCCTACTCTTTTATGGCTGTGGCTACACCAAACACAAAATCGCAAACGCGCGCGGCCCTGGCCGGAGTAGGTCTCCTGCTTGGTCTAAGCGCCTTTGCATACACACAGTCACCGCGCCCGAAAGCAATTCAAAAGGAGAAGGTCATGACCAACCACGCAAGCGGGACGTTCGAGGTAAAGCTGGCCCCGCAGGATGACCAAGCCATTGACTCGCCGTTTGGCCGGATGTTGATTGACAAGCAATTTCACGGCGACCTCGAAGGCACGAGCAAAGGGCAGATGTTGGCCGCGATGACAGCGGTTAAAGATTCGGCGGGTTATGTGGCGGTTGAAAAAGTGACGGGCAAATTGCACGGACGGCAAGGCAGCTTCGTCTTGCAGCACAGCGGCACAATGAATCGTGGCGCGCAACAATTGAGCGTGACCGTCGTGCCCGATTCCGGCACCGATGAACTGACTGGCCTGTCCGGCAAGCTGGACATCAAGATTGCCGACGGCAAGCATTTTTATGAGTTTGAGTACGTGCTCGCCAAGACGCCTTGATCGGTGACGCCACGCTGAAGGAGTAAACCGTGCAAACCGCAACACTCGACAAATTGATGGTAGAAGTTAGCGCCCTCTCGCTTGAGGATCAGGTTGAATTGCAAACCCGCTTGGCGCGGTTGCTTGAGGCGGAGGTGGATCAGCTTGATCTGGAAGCTGCGCAACGCGCCGAATCTGAAAACCGCGGCGAACCGACGATTCCTTGGCAACAACTCAAACAGGAGCTTGCGCTTTGAGGCCAGGCTATGAAATCGAGTTTCTGCGTTCGGCAGCCAAAGAATTGGCCGCTCTTCCCCGCGCGACGCAAGAGCGCATCGCAGGTGTTATTGATAAATTGCGCAGCGACCCGCGCCCGCCCGGAGCAAAGGCTCTGCAAAGCGACGGCAAGTATCTGCGTTTGCGCGTAGGCGATTATCGCGTGATTTACCAAGTTGCCGATGAGCGCCTGATCGTGCTGGTCGTCAAAATCGGCCACCGCCGTGAAGTTTATCAGCGTTGAGAAAGTTTGAATCAGACCTCTGTGAGTTGAGATTGAATCTATGAATACCAGTCGGAGTGAAATCGGCAAGCTCGGCATCATGCTGGGCGCAGCATTGGTCATTAGCGGGTTGGTACGCTACTCGGTGATGGGCATCTGGGAGAAGAATCTATGGCTCGTCATTGGCGGCGCGCTATTGCTGGTCATCGGCCTGGCCTTGAACTTCGAGTTCATCAAAGGCACGTTCACCAGCCGCACGGGCAAGCTGGGCACGAATATGGGCGTGCTGACAGCCGCCGTCATCGCGCTGCTGGCGCTCGCCAATTTCCTGGGTTACCGCCATCACAAGCGCATTGACCTGACCAGCGAGCAGCTTTTTAGCCTGTCGGATCAAACGCGCAAAGTCGTCGCCGCGTTGCAGAAGGACGTCAAGGTCATCAAATTCGACAAGCAGGAAGACCCCGGGCTGAAAGATTTGATGGCCGAATACAAAGGCGCGGGGCGGCGCTTGACCTATGAATTCGTTGACCCAGGCGTCAAACCCGAAGTCGCCAAGCAATACAAGGCGACCGCCTATGGCGACACCTTTGTCGCAGCAGGCGACCGCATCGAAAAACTCGAAGCCGGTCAAACCGGAGAACAGCCCATCACCAACGCCATCCTGAAAGTCACGCGCGACAAACTGAAAACCATCTGCTTCACCGAAGGCCACGGCGAAAAGTCGCTCACGTCCGCCGATCAACAGGGCGGCGGGTTTTCCAGCGTGGACAAACGGCTCAAAGCCGAGAATTACGAAACCAAGACGATTAACCTGGTCACGGGCGGCGGCTCCATTCCGGCGGAATGCTCCGTGCTGATCGTGGCTGGGCCGAAGCAGGGCATGCTGCCCGGCGAGGCTTCAGCCATCGGCAAGTATCTGGATGAGGGCGGCAAGGCGTTGCTGCTGCTCGACCCTGACACCGATCCGCAACTCGACCCGGTGCTCAAGGCCTGGAACGTGCAACTGGGCAACAACACCG
>JANOWX010001125.1:0-6719 GCA_031418175.1 Acidobacteriota bacterium
TGAACCATTGCGCGTTGTCGTCATCCACCTGAAACCCGCCGCCCGATAGGCCCGGATCGGTGTGGCAGTACCACTTCCACGAACCGATGCCATAGACCTTGACCTCGCGCTCCATCTGTTCCAGACAGGCGGCGCGATCCATCTTATTGGCGGCCTTGTCCCAATAATGATTGGGCGCGAGGTTGCCCTGATTCAACGCGCGTTGCGAACCGGCCAGCGCGTTGATTTCTTTGCGCGCCTGATGCATCACCCAACTCGGCAAGACGCTGCCGCCACGACCAGGCGTGCGCGCCGCGCCTTCGAGCACCTTGCCGTCCTTGTCGCGCAGTTGCTCTTTGGTCGGCACGCCGGAGATCACGACCATCGAGGTCTCACTGTCAAAATACATCTCCTTGACGAAGTTCTTGAAGCTGTAGGCCTCAGCATCGCCTTTGAGTTGAAAGCCCATGTTCCTGACGAACTCCGTGTTGCGAAAACCGCCACCCGCGCCGCCAATAACCGCGCCATTGGTGAAATGCGCCTGCACGTCAATGATGAAGTATTCGCTCTTCGGCCACTTCTCATCCACGGCGGCGGCTTCCCAGGTCTCGGCCTCATCCACTTCCCAGTGGTTCTTGCCATAGGCCATGTTCGAGGCCAGGAAACAGGTCGCCAGCCCCATCGAAGAGCGCATGAAATCGCGCCGCTGCATGCCCAGTTTCTTGGCCCGCGCGGCGGCGAGTTCGCCGATCAAATGCTCGACGTGCTTTTGCTGTTGTGTCTGCGGGCGCGGCGTGAATTCCTCATTCGACACCACCTGGGTCGGCATGGGCGAATCAACGCCCTTTTGCCGGTCACGCTCTGCTTTTGTGATCCACATTGAGAGTCTCCTTTGCAAAGTAAAGCAGGTTCGATACCCTGCACAAAGCTGTTTGCAGAGCAGGCTGAGAATGCTTTTCGCAGCCTGCCCGCAGCAATGAAACGCGCTGTATTGGTGCTTGAAATTGACAGTGCCAGATGACGTGCCGTAACTTACCGGTCGGTCAGTTGCTTGTCAAGAACTACGCCGTGGTTCGGCAAGCTGCCAGCTTGTCGAAGTCTTGGCGGTTCATCCATTGGGCTAGCAGCCACGCCTCGACAAGCTGGCAGCTTGCCGGACATTTTTGGAGGAGCACAACGCATGATCAAACCTTTCGACTACACCGGCATCACCCGTGACGCCCAAGGCATCCTGCGTTACGACGACTTGCCGGCTTCGCTGGTCGAACTACTGCGCCGCAGCGTTGACCGCGCGCCCGACGCCGAAGCCATCGTCGAATTCGGCGGCCCGCGCATGACGTACCGGCAAGTGTGGGACGCGGCCACACGCATCGCCGGCGGCTTGCGCGCGCAAGGCATTGCGCCCGGCGACCGTATCGCCATTCAACTTGGCAATGGCTTGGATTGGTGCTTGGCGTTTCTCGGCATCCAGATGGTTGGGGCGCTTGCGGTGCCGGTCAACACGCGCTTTACCGAATCCGAAGCCGCTTATGTCCTGGCTGATTCCGGTGCGCGCTTTTCGTTTTTGCCCGGCGCTGCTTTACCGGATGGCCCGCCGTTTGTGATCGAAGGCTTGCAACGCGGTGACGTGGCCGCGATCTTTTACACCAGCGGCACGACCGGCTTTCCCAAAGGCGCGCTGACCACGCACGAGAACTTTCTTTCGATCCTCGAATCGCGCTTTCGCATCGTGCCGCTGCCGCGCGATGGCAGCATCCGCACGCTCATCAGCATCCCGCTCTTTCACGTCACGGCTTGCAACGCGCAGTTCCTGCCCACGCTCGGCACTGGCGGCACGGTCGTCATCCTGCCCGCCTTTGAAGTCCAAGCCTTCCTGCGCGCCATCGGCGACGAACGTATCAATCAAATTACATCGGTGCCTGCGATTTATTGGCTGGCGCTCAATCAACCCAACTTTGCCGAATTCGACATGCGCGCCATCCGCTGGCTGTCGTATGGCGGCGCGCCGATGGCCCCTGAATTGGTGGGCCGCATTATCGAAGCCTTTCCCAACGCCCGCGTCGGCAACGGCTTCGGCCTGACTGAGACGTCTTCGGTGGCGACCTTTCTGCCGCACGATTTTGCGCGCGCGCGGCCCGATTCGGTGGGCTTCCCGATTCCGATTTCAGAGGTTGAGTTGTTCGAGCCGGATGCCGAAACCGGCGTCGGCGAGTTGCTGATTCGCGGCGCCAACGTCGTCAAAGGCTATTGGAACAAACCCGAAGCGACGGCGGAGACCTTTGTGAATGGCCCAACTGGATGTTGGCTGCACACGGGCGATATGGCGCGCATCAGCGCCGAAGGCTTCATTCAAATCGTAGACCGCAAGAAAGACATGATTTGCCGCGGCGGCGAGAACGTTTATTGCGTCGAAGTCGAGAACGCCCTGGCCGCGCATCCCGCCGTCTTTGAAGTCGCCGTCATCGGCGTGCCTGATGTGGTGATGGGTGAAAAAGTCGGCGCGGTCATTTCGCTGCGTCCGGGCATGCAAGCAGAACCCGCAGAGATCATCACGTTCGCCCGCACGCTGCTGGCCGATTTCAAAGTCCCGCAATACCTCAAAATTTACAGCGAATCATTGCCCCGCAACCCCAACGGCAAAATCGTGAAGCCACGGCTGCGCAAAGAGATCGTTTGGGACAAACCCATCCGTTAAAGGCAAAAACAAACTGGCGTTTAGACGGGATGAACAGCATTTGAGGTATTTCGATGCTAGCCCGTAAATCCTGTTATCAATCTTGTTAATCCTGTCTAGTCCTGCTGATTTTGCTAAAGAACTTGAGCCGTGCATCGAAGGCGCTAACACGCGGCGGCGAATAAAAAAGCCACAGGCCGGAAGCGTCTTTCGTTTTCACGAGAAACGCTTCCGGCCTGTGTTGTCTTAGCGACTATGTTTGGTTGAGCTTAGTAGCGGCCACCGCCGCCGCCACCGTAGCCACCGCGCCCGCCACCGCCACCACGTCCACCACCGCCGCCACCGCCACGGTCTTCGCGGGGTTTGGCTTCGTTGACGGTGAGCGCGCGGCCACCGACCTCTTTCCCATTCAGACCCTGAATCGCCGACTGCGCGGCTTCTTTCGAATCCAACTCGACAAACGCGAAACCGCGCGAGCGGCCCGTCTCACGATCGGTGACGAGGCTCGCCGAGTTCACCTGGCCGAACTGGCTGAATTCATCCTGCAGATCCTGCTCCGTTGTGTTGAAGGCCAGGTTCCCGACATATAATTTCACTGACATTTGATTTTCCTCTCAAGGTAATCGAAGCGGCCGAATGCGCTGCGGAAACGGTTCCTCTGTGCCACATTCGACACTCGCATCAACGAGTGGCTTCTTAACGTTACTAAGCGCCAACTCTCTAAGCCTAATAGCGCCGGTCACAATTGACGGCGCATCACCGTTGAAGCTCAAAAGAGCAAGCTCGCGTTGAAGGATTGACCAAACTTTGAGATCGAAGGAAAAGCTCGTTGCGGTCTGTTAAGGAAGGCACGTGACTGATTTACCAAACCAAAGAGGTTATATTTCAACTGGCGGCACCATAGCACAAAAGCGGCCCACAATGTTGAACCATTTGCGGCGCAAGCCCAGAAACGTTTGATCTGCGGATTTAACGGCCATCCGGCTTTCTCTTTCCAACGCTCAGTGAGTTTGTTTGTTATACTCGGCCAATGACAAAACAAACAAACAATGGTGAACCCTCGCAGGTGATCTTGATTCTGGCCGGCACGAGCACGCAATACACCGAAACGCGCAGGCGTTTGGAGCTTTTGCCGAAGGAAGCAAGCTGGCTGACCCGGCCTTCGGGCTTAAAGGATTTGCAACGTCCCAGGGTTTACCGCTTCGGAAGCTGGCGCGAACTGGCGCAGATCGAAGCGGTCGAACTGGCGCTGACAGAAATCAATGCTGAAATTGTTGATCTCTAGCCTGCTGCGTCCCCGCGTGTAGCTGAACGGCGCGCCTAATACGCCGTCCCCAACACCACTGCATTCAAAAACAAAAACATCGTCGCTTCGGCATAGGCCCGGTAATTCGGGTCTTCGGCAAAGGCGATGAGATGACCTTGGCCGTATGGTTGATGAATCAGAAAGGCCTTTTGCGGCAATTGCGCCGCCGATTCGGGCCAGATCAAGCCGCTGGCCAGCAGGCGGTCTTTGGTGGCGTAGATGCCCACGTTCACCCCTTTATCCAATTTGATCGGCGTGAAAACGCGCGTGCTCTCGACCTGCACTTGCACCTCGTTATCGGTGCCGGCTGAAAGCCAGTGGTTGTCATTGAGTGTGACGCGCAACAATGCGCCCGGCACCAGTTCGGGTAATTCGCGCGCGGGTTGGATGGCTTGGTCGAAATCGGCGGGCTTGCGTGCGGCGTCATTACGTGAAGATTCCGGGCGCGCGGGCGGCGCATCGGTTTCAGGACTGCCGTCGCGCCATTCGGTGCGCGTGTCGAGCAAGGCCGTGCTTTCGCGCGCGGCCCAGCGTGAAGCTTCGCCCAGCGTGATCAACGTGCCGCCCGCATTCAACCAATCTTTCAAACGCCGCAAAGTGTCGCCGCCCAAGGCCGCTGCGTAATTCCCTGACGGCAAGACCAGCACGTCGTAGCGCCGCCAGTCTACGCGCGCGAGCGAACTGCCGCGCACGGCGGTGACCGGTTGGTTGTAGCGGCGCTCCAACACATAACGCGCCCACCCGGCAGACAAGCTGCTGGCGGGCAAATCCCACGCGAGCAAGACGCGCGGCGCTTTCAACGCGACCACCTGATTGCTGCCCAGCGAAGTTCCCTCTTCGACAAAACCCGAATCGAGTTTGACCACCTCAGCCCCGTGCTTACCCACAATCGCTGCAAGCTTTGCCTTAAACCCAGACAAATCGGGGCCGTTATCAGATGCCCGGAAAAAGGCCGTGCCTTTGCTGAACTTGCGCCCGGCCAGTGTGAACGGGGCGTTGAGAAAGCGCGCGCGCAAGCCCGCCTGCAAGGCTTCGAGCGTTGCGGCGGCGGCGGTCGCATGCCACGGCAACGCGTAACCAACGATGGCATCGGGCAGCGCCGCAGTGGCCGCAACGGTTTCGACCAACGTGGTCTTGGCCGTTACTGCACGGTCATACGCCAGGCATTCGACATCGTAAAGCAGCGGCAGGTTCCAGGCGGTGATGTCGTAAATCTGATCGGGCAAGCGGTTCTTGCGGCGCTCTTCTTGCAGCTTCAAGAACTCGGCGCTCAGCGGGACTTGGGGGTCAAGCAGGTTGCGCACGAGCGCGCCAGCGGGTTGCGGTAACGGCACGATGAAAGTACCAGCGGGCAACGTGCGCGCTTCATATTGAAGCGGTTCGGCGGCGCGTTGCACGCTGACGCCGTTGGCTTGCAGCGTGCGTACCAAGCGCAGCGTCTGTCCGGCGTCTTGCCCTGGCGGCAGCAGATAGGCTTGCGTAGCGCCCTTGCCCGCGTTGCGGCGGAACTCATAAAAATCGCGCAACAGCTTTTCACGGTTGCGCGCCGCCGTCAGCGCCGTCGTTATGGCGCTGGTGAAGTGCCGCACCGCACCATCCAGATAACTCAGCACCGTGTCATCGCGCCGCCGATAGGCCAGGCCGCGCGCCGAAGCCATCTCAAACGTCATGCCCAGCGCGCCCTGCGCCGACGGCCACGAGACGCCGTAGCCCGGATAAAAGGCGTCGTAAACTTCGCGGTTGAAATAAGCGAAGCCGCGCTCATCAAAGCGCGCCGCCGTCGCGCGCCCGAATACGTCGTACCAATCCACCTGCGCCTTGCTCAGGTGCGGATTCAGCGGTTGGGCGGCGGGCGGGAAGTAATACGTCGCATCGCCGCCTTGTTCGTGCAAATCCACGGCGACCTGCGCGGGCCAATCGAGCAGCAAGCGCGTGCGGCCTTGGCTTTCGGGCTGCGTTTGCGCGAACCAGTCGCGGTTCAGGTCAAACAGATAATGATTGGTGCGCCCGCCCGTCCAGGGTTCGTCGTGTTCGGCTGCGGCAGGCTCAGGATCGGGCTGAGCTGCCCGGCCCAGCAGGTTTTGAAACGTGAAGCGCGCGCGGCCATCGGGGTTTTGCATCGGATCAATCAGGACGAGGCATTCGCGCAGGATCGTCTCAACCGTGGCGTCGCCGCGCGCGGCCAACAGATGATAAGCCTCGGCCAGCGCGGCTTCTGCCGAAGAGATTTCATTGCCGTGCACGCCGTGCAGCAACGCCACAACCGTGGGCAACTCTTTGATCAAACGTTCGGCTTCGCTATTCGACAAAGCGCCGGGATTGGCGAGCCGTTGCAAGCCCGCCTTGATCTCATCCAAGCGGCGCATGCGCTCCGGCGTAGCGATGATCAGCGCGTGCAGCGGGCGGCCTTCCCAGGTGTCAGCATATTTGAGCAAGCGTGTGCGGTCGGGCGCGGCATCGGCCAGCGCTTTCAGATACGCCGTGATCTGTTCGGGCGTGGTGACGCTTTCGCCAAGCTCATAGCCGGTGGTTTGTTTCAGCGTGGGAATGCGCGTGTCGTAGCGCGCGCCGGGGGCGAATTCCAGTTTTTGCGCTTGGACTGCAGTACCGCACACAAAAGTCAAAGCAACCAATAAGCAGTAACGTTTCATTGCATGGGTCTCCTCCTGGGTGCGCACGGCTTCCAGCCTGCGGGCGTGGCGCAGGGCGAATGCTGAAAGGAAACCCTCCGGCCTCATTCCGTCTGCCGCCACGCCCGCA
>JANOWX010001126.1:0-9773 GCA_031418175.1 Acidobacteriota bacterium
GCCAACCAAGCCCAAAAACTCAGCAAGAGCAAAGCGGCTGAGGGCACACTCGCCGCCGGTCAAACGCAAACCTACCGGCTCAAACTCAAGGCTAACTATTTCGTCAGCTTGGCCGTCGAACCACAGGCGTCGCAACTCACCGTCGCCGTGCTCGCCCCCACCGGCGAACGACTGACCGAAGCCGCGCGCAAAAGTGAAGACAAAGAAGCCAAGCCGGTTTCGTTCATCGCCGACAACGCAGGCGAATACCTGATCGAGTTGCGCCTTGCTGAAACTGCGGCCAACGCCACCTACCGCCTGGCCGTCGCCGAACGCCGCGCCGCCACCACCGCCGACCGCACGCGGCTGGCGGCCGACCGGCTGTGGCGCGAAGCCAAGCAATTGCGCGCCGACAAGAAACCCGAAGCGTTGGCGCCCGCGCGCGAAAAGCTGCTGGCCGCGCTCAAGCTGCGCCGCGAAGCACAGGAACGCGCGGGCGAAGCGGCGGTCTTGCACGAACTTGGCGAGGTCGCCAGCGAGTTGAATGAATTCAAAGGAGCGCTCGATTACTTTCAACAGGAACTTAAGCTGCGGCAGGAACTCAACGACCGCAAAGGCACGGCCAATGCCACCGGCGCTCTCGGCGATGCTCACAATAACAGCGGCCAATTTCGTGAGGCCATTCCGGTGCTCACCCAAGCCAAGGCGCTTTTCCACGAACTCAAAGACGATAAAAACGAGGGCATTGCCACCACCAATCTCGCCATCGCGCACTTCCAATTGCGTGAATATCAAAAAGCCCAAGAGGCTTATGAACAGGCGCTGCCGTTGACGCGCGCCGCCCAAGACCGCGCGACCGAAACCGCCGTGCTCTATCAAATGGGTCGTGTGCAAGAGGCGCTGGGCAAACCCGAACTCGCACTCGCAGCCTACAACCAACTGTTGGCCGCGCAGCGCGCCGACAAAGATCAAGCGGGCGAGGCCAACATGCTTTACGAGTTGGGCGAATTCTTTTACGTCACCGGCAAATGGGCCGAGGCGCGTGATCAGTTTTTGCAAGCCTTGCCGCTGTTGCACGAGTTGAAAAAAGATGGACAGGAAGCGATGACGCTCAATTACTTGGGCGTCGTTTATAAATCGCTCGGTGAGAAACAGACGGCGCTCGATTATTACGACCGCGCACTCGCTCGCAGCCGCGCACTCAAAAACCAACGCTTGGAAGCCACGGTCATCAGCAACGTCGGCGCGCTCTACAATTCGTTTGGCGAACGGCGCAAGGCGCTGGCGCAATACGAAGACGCGCTGGTGTTGCGCCGCGCAGCCAAAGACAAAAATGGCGAGGCTAACACGCTGAACAATATGGCGACCGTGTACGCCGACCTGGGCGAGTACGCGCTCGCGCTGGATTGCTTTCAAGCTGCGCTAGCGCATTGGCGCACCACCACACAACAGAACAACGAAGCGAGCACTTTGAAAAATCTCGGCGCTGTCTATGATCAACTGGGCGAAAAGCAATTGGCCTTCGAGCATTATCAGCAGGCTCTGTCCATCGCCCAGAAGCTAAAGGTGCTGCCAGTGCTGGCTCCTACGCTTACCGGCATCGCTTCGCTTTACAGTTCACTCGGCGAGCGCGAACAGGCGTTGCCGTATTATCAACAGGCGCTGGCCCTGACGCGCGAAGTGGGCGCGAAAACCTTTGAGGCCCAAACGCTGCACCTGCTCGGTTACTGGCATTACGAAGCAGGCGAACTCGAACGCGCGCGTGCGTATTTCAACGAGGGCTTGGAACTCTGTCGCAAGCTGCAAGACAAGGGCAACGAAGCAGACACGCTCGCCGCCACTGGTTTTGTCGAACGCGAACTCGGCAACACAGACAAGGCGCTGGAAATTCTCAAGCAGGCGCTCGCGTTGCACCGCGAAGTCGGCAATCGCGGCGGCCAGGCTGACACGCTCACGCATCTGGCGCTGACCTATCGCGCGTTGAACCAAACCGCGCAGGCGCACGAAGCGTTGACCGAAGCGCTGAAACTGTCACGTGAGATCAGCGATCCCAGCCGCGAGATCAACACGCGCTATCAACTGGCGCGGCTCGCAGCCGAAAACAGCCAACTCGGCGAAGCCCGCACGCAACTCGAAGCCGCGCTCGAACGGGTCGAAACCGTGCGCACCAAAGTCGCCAGCCAGGATTTGCGCGCCTCCTATTTCGCCAAAGCGCAAAAATACTACGACCTTTACATTGACGTGTTGATGCGCCAGCACGAAGAGAACCAGTCCGGCGGTTTCGACGGCCAGGCCTTGCAAGCCGCCGAACGGGCGCGGGCGCGTGGGCTGTTGGACATCCTCAACGAAGCGGGCGCAAACATCCGCACTGGCGTGGATGCGGTGCTGCTCACACGCGAAAGCAATTTGCAGCAGCGCATCAACAAACAGGCCGACGCGCTTGCCCTGGCGCGCAACGATGAACAGGCCGCCGCCGCCAAACGCGAACTGGATGAGTTGTATGTCGAATACCGCGAGGTGCAAACGCAGATTCGGCAAAGCAGCCCGCGATACGCCGCGTTGACGCAACCGCAACCGTTGGCGCTGGCTGAGATTCAAACGCAGGTGCTGGACGACGACACGCTGCTGCTGGAATTCGCGCTCGGCGAGCAACGCAGTTACCTCTGGGCCGTCACGCCGCGCAGCATCCACAGCTTCACGCTGCCCAAACGCGCGGAGCTTGAGACCGCGGCGCAGCGGCTTTATCAACTGCTGACCGCGCGCGACGTCAAACGCCACCTGACCAATCCGGTGGAAGTGGCTGGCAAACCCGCTACGCCCGCCGCCGCTGATGCCGCCTATTGGCGCGAAGCCGAGGCGCTGAGCCGCGCGCTGCTCGGCCCCATCGCGGCGCAATTGCGCGGCGCATGGAAAACGAAACGCTTGCTGATCGTGGCCGACGGCGCGTTGCAGTATCTGCCGTTCAGCGCACTGCCGGTGCCTGAGACGGTTGGCCGGAGAGAGAGGCCGACAGCGAGGAAAACCACTCAACGCCGGAAACCTCAACAATCCGCCATCCGCAATCCGCAATCCGCAATCCCGCTCGTGCTCGACCACGAAATCGTTTCCCTGCCTTCGGCTTCGACGATGAGCGTGTTGCGGCAGGAATTAAAAGGGCGGCAACCCGCGCCGGGCGCAGTGGCCGTGATCGCCGACCCGGTCTTTGAAGCTGGCGATGAACGCGTGAAATCAGGCGCGGGAACAAATCCGGCTAAAGCCGCTGAAACACAACCGGCCAATCTGACGCGCACCTTGCTCTTGAAAAAGCTCGGCACGCAAGCCGGCCGCATCCCACGTTTGCCCGCCACGCGCGACGAAGCCGAGCGCATCTTTGCCGCCGCGCCAAGTAATTTGGACGGCGAGGTCTTTCGCGCCTTGGATTTTCAGGCGAACCGCGCGGCTGTGACCTCGGGCGAATTGGCGCGTTACCGCATCGTGCATCTGGCGACGCACGCTTATTTCGACAGCGAACGGCCGGAGCTTTCGGCCATCCTGCTTTCGCTCGTTGACGAACAGGGCCAGCCGCAAGATGGCTTCCTGCGCGCGCACGAAGTCTATAATTTCAACCTGCCAGCCGAACTGGTCGTGCTGAGCGCCTGCGAGACGGGCCTCGGCAAAGAGGTGCGCGGCGAAGGGCTGATCGGTTTGACACGCGGTTTTATGTACGCCGGAGCCGCGCGCGTCGTCGTCACGCTGTGGGCGGTCAGCGACAAAGGGACTTCGGAACTGATGGCGCGGTTCTATCGCAATCTCTTGCAAGACAAAATGCGCCCTGCCGCAGCCTTGCGCGCCGCCCAGATCGCGTTGTGGAAAGAGCAACGCTGGCAAGCGCCGTATTATTGGGCGCCGTTTGTGTTGCAGGGCGAATGGCGCTGAGCACGCCCTGGGTACGCACGGCTTCCAGCCTGCGGTCTCGGCGGCAGACGGATTGATGCCAGAGAGTTTTCTTCCGGCCTATTTGCGTCCGCTGCCGAGGCCGCACGCTGGAAGCGATGCGTACCCAGCGGTTAAGATGCCGCGCAAATGACCCGCACGATTCTTTATGCACTCACCTTCGTCGCCTTAGGCTTAACCACCGCTTCGCTGGGGCCGACGCTGCCTGCGTTGGCCGAATTCACGCACGCCACGACCAGTCAGATCAGTTGGTTGTTTGTCGCCCGTTCCACCGGCACGATCACCGGGGCGCTGGTCTTGGGCAAACTTTACGATCGCGGGGCCGGACATCCGCTGCTGGCGGGCGCATTGTTCATGGCGGCAGCCACGCTGGCGCTGGTGCCCCAGTTACCTTGGGTAACGGTGCTGGCGCCCGTCTTCATCCTCACCGGCATCGCGTCATCCATGATCAACGTGGGCGGGCACGCGCTGATTGCGCGCACGCACGACGCGCGCGTGGGGCCGCACTTGAGCTTCATCCATTTCGCGTATGGTGTAGGCGGCTTGCTCGCGCCGTTGCTGGCCAAACCGTTTGCGGGCCGCAGTGACGCGGTCTGGTGGACTTACGGCGCGCTGGCCGGATTCGTCGTACTGACCGCGCTGCCGCTCAGCGCCGTGGCCAGTCCGCCCACGCAACCGCACGGACGCAAGCGCGCCGCAGCGGTCACGCTGGATCGAACCGTCGTGCTGCTGTTGCTGTTTTTCTTTTTGGATGTCGGCGCGGAAGGCTCCATCAGCGGCTGGCTGTTCACTTACGCCACCATGCGCGGCGTCAGCAGCGAGACCGCGTTTTATGTCAACTCGGCGTTCTGGGCGGCCTTCACACTGGGGCGGCTGGCGGGCATCCCGCTGGTGATGCGGTTCAGCGAACGCCGCATCGTGGTGGCGCATTTGGCCGGCTGGCTGGTGTTGCTGGCGCTGGCGTTGAGTTGGTCAAACGCGACGGCGGCCTTATGGTTGATGGCGGTGGGTTCGGGATTGGCGATGGCGCCGGTCTATCCGGCCATGATGGCCTGGACGCAACGCACGCTGCACCTGTCGGGACGCATCGCGGGCTGGGTGTTGGTGGCTTCGGCGTTGGGCGCGATGGCGTTGCCTTGGGTGATCGGACAGTTGTTTGAACGCGGCGGCGCGCAGGTGCTGTTGTGGCTGGTGGGCGCGGATTTGCTGGCGGTGCTGGCGGTCTTGGCGGCACTGTTGCACCACACGCGCAAGCTCGCGGCTGAAACCGTCGAGCGTTCGGCGGTCGGATTCATCCCTGACATTTACGAGCCTTGAGAACTCGGCTACCATCCGAATGCGGAATGCGGATTTTCAAAACCGTTGCTGACGCGCCGTCAATGTTGGCTTGCGATTCAGATTTAATCCGCATTCCGCATTCCGAAATCAACCTATGGCTGGATACTCAGGCACGCCCTTGCCGAAAAAACTGGGCATCAAAGAAAAGCATCGCGTGGCGTTGATCAATGCGCCTGCCGATTTCGCCGCGACGCTGGGCACGTTGCCGGCGGGCGCTGAAATCGTCAAACAATTGCGCGCGCCGCTCGACGTGATCGTCTGCTTCACCAAAAGCGAGAGCGAGTTGTTGCGGCGCTTCGGCGAACTGGCGGCCAAGCTCAGTCCGACAGGCGGGCTGTGGATCGCGTGGCCGAAAAAGGCTGCGGGCGTGGCGACTGATTTGAACGAAAACGTCGTGCGGCAGACGGGTTTGGAAACGGGCTTGGTGGACAACAAGGTCTGCGCGATTGATGAGACGTGGTCGGGCTTGCGCTTCGTGATTCGTGTCAAAGACCGCTGAAAATGGTAGGACGGACTTTAGTCTGTCCTATCCTGGCAATTTGACCACACAGCCGGACAGACTAAAGTCCGTCCTACCATCAACGTGAATCAACCAATCCAATTCAATGCTCCGGCGGGCCCGCTTGTGGGCGTGAAGGTGCTCGACTTTTGCAGCTTCATCAATGGGGCCTACAGCGCGGCCTTGCTGGGCGATTTGGGCGCGGAGGTCGTCAAGATAGAACCGTTGACGGGCGACCTGGCGCGCGCGTGGGGGCCGTTCCTGCGAGGCGAGAGCCGCTTTTATCAGGCCTGGAATCGCAACAAACGCGGGCTAGCCGTTGACCTGACGACCGCGGCCGGGCGCGCGCTTGTTTATGAATTGGTAAAGAGCGCCGATGTCGTGATCGAAAACTTCCGCGCGGGTGTGACGGCCAAGCTGAAGATTGATTACGCCACGTTGCGCGCGTTCAATCCGCAACTGATTTACTGCTCTTCGACGGCCTTTGGCGCGCGCGGGCCGATGAGCGCGCGGCCCGGCTACGATCCGGTGCTGCAAACAATGAGCGGCATCGTGCGCGACAACGAGCGCGTCAGCGGCACGCCCGCAATCTCGCCGGTCGCGGTGTCGGATTATCAAGCCTCGATGCTGATCGTGATGGCCGTCAATGCGGCGCTCTATTACCGCGAACGCACGGGCACTGGACAGTTGATCGAGACTTCACTGTTGCAAGGTGTGCTCTCGGCGCACGCGCACTTTTTCATCGAGGCGTTGGAATGCGCGGAAGAGGGCGCGGTGGGCATCTATCCATACCGGCTGTTTGAAACGGCGGACGATCTGATTTTCATCGCGGCGGGCACTGACAAATTCTGGCGCGCGCTCTGTGTTGAATTGGGTGTGCCGGAATTGGGCAGCGATCCACGCTACGATACGAATGGCAAGCGCGTGTTGTCCCGCGAGGCGTTGACGCCGCTGTTGCAGCCGCTTTTCAAACAACGCAGCAGCGCCGCCTGGGAAGCGGCCTTGCTCGAACGCGGCGTGCCGTGCGCGGCGGCGCAAAGCTACCTGGAGTTTTTGAACGATCCGCAGGTGACGGCCATGGCGATGAATCCGGTGGTCGAACATACGCTGATCGGGCCCGTGCGCCAGCCGGGTGTGCCAGTGCATTTCGAAAAGACGCCGGGGGCGATTCAGCGCGCCGCGCCGCTGCTGGGCGAACATACCGCAGAGATTCTGCGCGAGTTGGGTTATGACGAAGCGCGCATCAATGATTTGTTCGAAGCCGGCGTGATTTCACAAACACGCCTATGAAAACAGGGAAAATTGCAGTTCCAAAACTGGCTGGGACATAACCAAATGGGCAAACGAATTCTTGGTGTCTTGCTGCTGGCGCTGTGTGCAAGCGGATTTGAGCGCAAGGCCGAAACACAACCAACGCGCAAACTGAACGTGCTGTTTATCGCTGCGGATGATTTGAACAACGATTTGGGCGCGTATGGACACCCGTTGGTCAAATCGCCCAACCTGGATCGGCTGGCCGCGCGCGGGGTGCGGTTTGACCGCGCCTATTGCCAGTTCGTGTTGTGCAGCCCCAGCCGCACGTCGCTGTTGACGGGGTTGCGGCCCGCTACGACGCAGGTTTACGACCTGCAAAAACATTTCCGCACGGTGTTGCCCGGCGTAGTGACACTGCCGCAGTTGTTTCAAAAGAACGGCTATTTCGTCGCGCGCGTTGGCAAGCTCTACCACTACGGCAACCCCGGCCAGATCGGGACGGATGGCTTGGGCGATACGCCGTCGTGGCAGGCGCGCGTCAATCCGCGCGGCGTGGACAGGGATGAAGAAACGCTGCTGACCAACTACACGCCCACGCGGGGCCTGGGCAGTTCACTGTCGTTTTACGCTTCGCCCGCGCCCGATGAAGCGCACACCGACGGCAAGGTGGCGCTAGAAACGATCAAGCTGATCGAACAAAGCGTCAAAGAAAATCCGGACAAGCCGTTCTTCATTGCCGCTGGGTTTTACCGTCCGCACTGCCCCTACATCTCACCAAAAAAGTATTTCGATCTTTATCCGCTCGAAAAGATTGCCGCGCCCAACGTTACGCCGGAAGAGTTGGCGCGCTTGCTGCCCGCTGCGCTTTACGTGAAAGAGGCGCATTGGGGCGTCAATGCGCAGGCCCAGCGCGAAACGATTCAGGCGTATTACGCGGCGATCAGTTTTCTGGATGCGAACGTGGGCCGGTTGCTGGCCGCGCTTGACCGGTTGAAGCTGACCGACAACACGCTCATCGTGTTTTGGAGCGATCACGGCTACCTGCTGGGCCAGCACGGCCAGTGGCACAAGATGACGCTGTTTGAGAACACCGTGCGCGTGCCGTTGCTCCTCGCCGGGCCGGGCATCGCCAAGGGCCAGGCCTCTGCGCGCACGGTTGAATTGCTCGATCTGTATCCGACGCTGGCCGAGTTATGCGCTTTAACGGGGACGCCCAGCAATCTGGCCGGGCGCAGTTTGAAACCCTTGCTGAAAAATCCGGCGGCTAAATGGGAGCGCCCGGCGTTCACCCAAGTGCAACGCGGCAGCGGGGACAAGGCTTTTATGGGCTACACCGTGCGCCAGGGCCGTTGGCGTTACACCGAATGGGACGGCGGCAAGCAAGGCGCGGAGCTTTATGATGAACAGAGCGATCCCGGCGAATTGCGCAATCTGGCGCACGATCCGCCACACACCAAAACTGTCGAACTAATGAAACGAACGTTGCTAGCCGGGCGCACCGGCACGGCAGCAAAATAAGTGACCAAAGGAACCCAATGAGCACAACACAAAACGCTGCGCCCACCGTTGCCGAGTGGCGCAAACTTTATGAACTGGCCGCGCGCGTCAAAGAACTCGCGCCCTGGGAATGGATGATGGAAGACGAAGTCTTCGGCGTGCGCGATGACGAGGCGGGCGTGACCGGCTTCATCAGCGTGATGGGCGCGGGCGGCGAGCATTTCGCCATCGCGCTCTATCCCGACCCGGCGGCGCTTTACGCCTTTCTGGACTTGCACGATCAGGGCACGGCGGGCGAGGCTGACGACAGTCCGCACTCCGCCATGAGCGTGCTGGAACTGCCGCAAATGCAGGTGGCGTTTGAAGACAACGATCAATTGAACAAGGAAGACAAGGTGCTCATCAAAAAGCTGGGCTTGAAGTTTCGCGGCGCCAAGGCCTGGCCGCAGTTCCGCAGCTACGCGCCGGGCTTGTTCCCTTGGTATCTGACCGGCGCCGAAGTGCGGCGGCTGACTGTGGCACTGGGACAGTTGCTGCAGGTCGCACCGCGTTACCGCGACGACGAAGAATTGCTCGCGCCTAGCGAGGATGGCACGGTCTTTCTGGTGCGCGTGCCGAAGGAGCAAGGCGGCTGGGAAGATCAAATCCTGAAGATCGAAGAACCTGAGCCGGCGCCGCTACATTTCGAAGTTGATCCGCAAGCGTTCGCGCAGGCCAAGGAATTGCCGCGCGTCACCAACGTGCTGGAAATCGAATTGGCGATGCTGCCTTCGCCGGTGAAGGACAAGAAAATCGAGCGGCCCTTTTTCCCTTATCTGCTGACACTGGCCGAAGCGCAGAGCGGCCGGATTGTGGGCAACGAGATGCTGCAACCCATGCCGTCGCAGGACGCGATGTACGCCAAGGTGCCGCAATCGTTGCTGGGCACGTTCCTGCGGCTGGGCGTGCTGCCAGAGTTGGTGCGCGTGCGCAATCCACTGTTGGCGGAGTTGCTCGCGCCGCTGGCGGCAGAGTTGGGCTTCAAGGTGGACGCGGTGCGCCGGCTGCCGGCGATTGATGAATTTATGGACGGGATGGGACAGATGCTGGGGAGGTTTTAGGCTCTGGGTACGCACGGCTTCCAGCCTGCGGGCGTGGCGGCGGACGGAATCAGGCAAGAGGAATTCCCTTTCAGCCTCAGTCGGTCTCACGCCAAGCCCGCAGGCTGGAAGCACTGCGTACCCAGGGGCGGCGCAAAGCTGTTGCGATTCGCCGTTCATGCGTGTTGCGGTTG
>JANOWX010001127.1:0-7189 GCA_031418175.1 Acidobacteriota bacterium
CGATACCCAAGGTGTCGCGGCATCAATCCAACAAACTCAGGGCGTCCTACGCCACTGAACTACGTGTCTGCGCCACTCAAATTTTGAACCGCAGCGCACGAAGGAAATTCACTGTGGTGCTGACTGACCGGGAATTCCTGCTTTGACACTGATCGCCCGAAAATCACCATACATCCCATAGGCCGTATCCACAGGTTGTTCGACCCAGCCAAATTGCCTGGAAATGTCGCGTGCCTTCACCCGCAAGACATCCGGCGAATTGTCCATCGGAAGCCAATCAATCATATTCACTTTGCGTTTGAGAACCGGAATCGCAATGAGACAAACGATGATAGTCAACAAACACGCCACCGCATATTTTGGCTTCATTCCCGTCTTCTGCCCCGCCGCCGCCACCATCTCCGGCGAAGGCGTTTCGCCCAGCGCCAATGCCGCCGCCAGCGGATCGCCGCCCGGCAACGCATCCGCTACTTGCTTCGCCGACGCTAATCGCTTCGCCGGGTCTTTCTCCAAACACCGCAAGATCACTCGTTCGACCAGCGGATCAATGTCCTTCACCCAGGACGAGGGGTTGGTTGGCGAACTACTCTCGTGCATCTTTTGCAATTCAGCCAGCGAACCCGCCTCAAACACACGCTTGCCGGTGAAGATTTCATATAGCACCAAGCCCAGCGCGTAGATGTCGCTTTTCGTCGTCACCTCTTTGCCCGCGAACTGTTCGGGTGACATATAGGCTGGTGTCCCCGCCAGCACTTCACTGCCTTTGATCTGTTCGGCGAATCCGGCCAGGCCGAAATCAGTGATACGCACGCGGCCTTTGCCGTCCAGCATCACGTTCGCCGGTTTCAGATCGCGGTGCAGCACGCCCGCTTCGTGCGCGGCGGCGAGTCCGGCGCAAAGCTGATTCGCAATCTCGACGGCCTTGTCGGACGGCAGGCGACCGATGCGGCGCAGCAACGACGACAAGTCTTCGCCATCCACATATTCCATCGAGAGAAAGTGCAGCGTGCCCGCAGCAGTCGTCACGTCGCCGAAGTCGTGGACGCGGCAGACGTTCGGATGCGTGACGCGATGCGCCATCGAGACTTCGCTGTGATAGCGCGGGAGCATGGCTTTGTCCTGCGACAGCTTTTCGGTCAGGAATTTCTGCGCGACCGGCTGGCCGAGTTTCAGATCATCGGCGCGATAGACTTCGCCCATCCCGCCGCGCCCCAACAACCCGATGATGCGGTAGCGTTTGTTGAGCGTCATGCCGGGCGAGAAGCGCGCCTTTTCCGCCATGTCGGCCAGCAACCCGGCGGCCTGTTGCACGACGCCATGCAGCACGCCGCTCATCCCGGTTTGAAAGACCAGCAACGCTTCGATCTCTTGGCGCAAGGCGGCATCGTGGCCGCACGCTTGGGCGAGATAAGCGGCGCGCGCGGCGGGTTCCAATTCGAGCGCGGCTTGAAAGATTTGCTCGACCTGTTGCCAACGCTCCGGCGACAAGGGCGCGGCTGCGGCTTGCGGCAAGCGGCGCGTCGGGTCTTCGTGCCCATCTTCCTGCCCTTCTTCCTGCCACGCCAGCAAGGCTTCGGCGCCGCGCCGCATGGATAAATCTTCGGCACAGGATTGCTGCAAGACGGCGGAGCGGGTCGCGGCGTCTGCGGCGGCGACGGAGTGCATGAGGTTTTTGATTTGTTGCCAGCGTTCGGGAGTCATAGTTTTCCTCGCTAACTTGGGTGCGCCCCTGGGTACGCATCGCTTCCAGCGTGCGGCTTCGGCGTTCGACGCATTGATGCCGAAGGGAAACCCTGCCGGAATCAAGGCGTGTACTGCCGAGGCTGCACGCTGGAAGCGATGCGTACCCAGGGTCACTGCTTCTGAAGTTGCTTGCCGAGCCAGGCTTCTGCCATGCGCAAATCGCGGCGCAACGTGGCGACCGACAGGCCGGTGACTTCGGCGATCTCGTCCATGCTCAGGCCGCCGAAAAAACGCAATTCGATGATGTGGCTTTTGCGTTCGTCGAGTTTCGCCAGATCGCGCAAGGCGTCGTCGAGCGCCAGCACATCGGGCGTGGTTTGGGCGGGCACGCCGAGGGCTTCGTCGAGCGGCAACGGAGCCGGGCCGCGTTTGAGCGTCGCGTGCGCGCGCGCGTGATCCACCAGGATTTGCCGCATCAAGCGTGCCGCCACGCCGATGAAATGCGCGCGGTTTTGCCAATCCACTTGCCGCTGATCAATCAATTGCAGATAGACTTCGTTGACCAGCGCCGTGGCTTGCAGCGTATGGTCGGCGCGTTCGCGGCGCATATAGCGGGCGGCCAGGCGGCGCAGTTCGTCGTGCACCAGCGCGGTGAGTTGGGCGAGCGCCTGCTCGTCGCCAGCGCGCCAGGCCAGCAACAAGCGGGTCGTGTCAGGTGGTGAAGATTGCGCCATCGTTTCTTTGGGCAGGGTGCGGTTATGCGTCGGCGAGCTTAGCCATTTGCCGCAAAGCAAGTCAACGAAACGCGAATGATTCATAAACATGCCAGTTTCACCCTAGTCCGCCGGTGAGCGCGAACATACGCCAGAGCTTGGCGCGGCTCTTTGGATAGCTGCGTGCGCCGCGCTTCGTTACGGCACAGCACGGCGAGGCCAAAGAGATAGGCCACAAAGCCTGCGCTGGTGACGGCGCTAACCAAATAGAGGACGTACCGGAGCGCTTCCATCATCAGCAGCCATTCTGTTTGAATCGCGTAGGGCATAGTTCCTCCTGAAGCAGTTGTTGACGTTTTTCACGGCGCGAGCAACCGCTCATTGCCGCTCATCAAACAAATGCGTATTGCGCGGTGGAAATCGCTCACGTCTCAAAAATAAAAAACGCGAGCGGTTGAATTGGCTTCAACCGCCCGCGCCTGGTGTGTTGACACTGACCGTGCTTCAGATCTCGGTGAATTCCACAAATTCTCTGGTGTAATGCGTCATGTCCAGTTTTTCGTGTTCAGGAATCAGGCGGATGCCCCACTCCTGCATTGCCAACGCGCCGAATAAGACTTCAATCTGCTTGCCATCCTCGTCCTGCCCAATCTGGTCAAGCACCAGCGCATTGGTCGAGATGGGCTTGCCTTCAACTTCGGCTTCCAAGACTGCAAACTGGTCAGTCTGTTTGTGTGCGCCGCCCAGTGCCGTGCGTATCGGGTTGGTCAGAGTTGTAGTCGTCAACACCGCCGCAACCGCCGGAGTAACATACGTCCGGCGCGCACCGCTATCGAACAGTGTCCAACTGTCGCGCCCTTGAACATTGATCATTTGCCGTATTCGACCCATACAGACCTGCCTTTCAGACCCGTTTTGTTTGTCTTCATCAGACGTGCTGCGAAGCCGCCAACAGTTCCACTCCCACCAGCGTGCGATTGTGATAATCGAAGATCACCCCGTTTTCCAAATCGTCGGTGGTGCGGTTCGGTTGCAGGTCTTCGCGGAACTTGAGGTAAAGCGTGTCGGCTTCGGCATCGTAGCTGATACGCACCGGCAAGGCCGGCAACTCAATGCGCTGCGCCGCAATTGCCAGCAATGAACTGGGACTGGGTTTTACGCTGCGCCGGCGCGCCATATTACTTGTCTCCGATTGTATGCAGCTTTGAAGTAAGCGGTGATAATGAAACCATCATGACGGGTTACCTCGCGGTAGATCACGTGCAAATAACCGCGCTGACCAAAAGCAACCACGGCCACCAGCACCCCGCCAGCCGCACGCAACACCAAGTCAGGCTCCGTGATTGCGGACAAAACGTCTTGTTCATAACCGCGCAAATATGGCCGCGTATCCAGAATGTGCTCCCAGCGTTCATCCGTCAAACGAATCGTCACGCCATTGACGGACTGTGCCGTGCCTAAAATCATTCGGGGCCTCAGTCAAACAGCTACGCCGCCGTCACCTCCTGCGCCAGTTTCGTCAACGAAGTTTTTGCGTCGCCGTAAAGCATCCCCGTGTTCGGCTTGAAGAACAGCGGATTTTCCAGCCCGGAAAAGCCCTTGCCTTTGCCGCGTTTCAACACGACCACGTTGTGCGACTTGTCCACCTCGATGATGGGCATGCCGGCAATCGGGCTTTTCGGATTGTCGCGCGCGTCGGGATTGACGACATCGTTCGCGCCGATGACGACACAGACATCGGTCGCGGCCATTTCGGGGTTGATCTGTTCCAGTTCGTAAAGCTGTGAATAGGGCACATTGGCTTCGGCCAGCAAGACGTTCATGTGACCGGGCATGCGGCCCGCCACCGGGTGAATCGCGTATTTGACCTGCACGCCCTTGTGTTGCAGCGCCTCGGCCAATTCGCGCACAGCGTGTTGCGCCTGCGCCGTCGCCATGCCGTAGCCTGGCACAAAGACGACCTGCCGGGCATAGGCCAATTGCACGGCGACATCTTCGGCGCTGACTTCGCGCATCGTGCCTTCGACGGCAGGGCCGGTGTCAGTCGAGACCGCGCCAAACGCGCCGAAGAGCACGTTGGTGATCGGACGGTTCATGGCCTTGCACATCAGGATCGAGAGGATGAAGCCGGAGAAGCCGTCGAGGGTGCCCGCGATAATCAGCACGTTGTTATTCAACGCAAAGCCGGTGGCCGCCGAGGCCAGGCCTGCATAAGAGTTCATCAGCGACATCACGACCGGCATATCCGCCGAGCCAATCGGCATCACCAGCAGCACGCCGAACAGGAACGACAGCCCGACCATCACAAAAAACATCGTGCTTTGCGTCGGGTCGTAAATCAGATAGCAAAAGAGGAACCCGGCCACGGCAAACAGCAGCACGTTGACGAAGTTTTGCCCCTTGTAGGTGATCGGCGTGCCGCGCATCCACTCTTGCAACTTGGCGAAGGCCATTAAGCTGCCGGTGACGGTCAGGCTGCCAAAGAGAACTTCAAAGCCGATGGCGGCCATCTTGTAGGTCGGCATTGTGACGCCGGCGTGGGGCGCGACGACGTTGTTGTAATACTCGGCAATGCCCACCAGCGAAGCAGCCAGGGCGCCGAAGGCGTGCGAGAGCGCGGTTCGTTGCGGCATGGCGGTCATCGGCATCCAGATGGACATGGCCGCGCCGATCAAGCCGCCGATCAGCAGGCCCACGATGATCCAGGTGTAACTGATGATCTCGTGATGCAGCATTGTGCCGACGACGGCCACAAGCATACCCAGCGCGGCTGAATTCATGCCTTGCCGCGCCGTCTTCGGCGTGCTCATCGCTTTTAAGCCGTAGATGAACAGCAGTGAGGCGAGCAGGTAACTAAATGCAATAATCAAATCAGTGGTTGTCATAATTTCGCCTCCCTACTTCTTGCCTGCTTCGGTATTGGTGGGGCCGCCGATTTTTTCGCGGAACATCTTGAGCATGCGGTCGGTGATCATGAAGCCGCCGACCAGATTGATCGTCGCCGAAAGTACGGCCACAAAACCCAGCACGGTGCTCACGGTATTGTGTTGCGCACCCGCCGTGACGATTGCCCCGACCACGGAGATGGCCGAGATCGCGTTCGTCGCCGACATCAGCGGCGTGTGTAGTAGCGGCGGCACCCGCGAGATAACCTGAAAACCCAGGAACGCCGCGAGGGCGAAGACGTAAAGAGAGGAAATCAAACTTTCAACTGACATAAACAGTGTCTCCGATGTAGGGCAAACTGTTAGTTTGCCCGGGACTGATTTGTCGAACGATGAAGGGAGGAAAACCGACTGGCTACCACTGCACCAATGGGTAAAACGCCACGCAGGCAAACTAACAGGTTGCCCTACCCTGGCAACGCCGCCAGGATGCCCTCCTGGACACGAGGATGTTTCGCTTCGCCCGCGTGCACGGCACAAGCCGGGCCGACGACGTCATTGGCCAGATCCACATTGAGCGCGCCGTCTTTAATCATCTCACTCAAGAAAGTCGTCAGGTTGCGCGAGTAAAGCTGGCTGGCGTGCACCGGGATCGTCGCGGCCAGGTTGAGCGGGGCCATGATCGTCACGCCGTTGACCGTGATCGTCTCGCCCGGTTTGGTCAGCGCGCAATTGCCGCCGGTCGAGGCCGACAAATCCACGATCACCGAGCCGTGCTTCATGGCATGAACTGCCGCTTCGGTAATCAGCAACGGCGCGCGCCGTCCGGGGATGGCCGCCGAAGTGATGATGCAATCGGTTGTGCGCGCCGTCTTGGCGATCAACTCGCGGCTGCGTTCCATCACTTCTTCGGTGACTTCTTTGGCGTAACCGCCTGCGCCCTCGGCCTGCTCGCCGCCCATGTCTACTACGAGGAACTTCGCGCCGAGCGAACGCACGGCTTCACCAGCAGCGGCGCGCACGTCGAAGCCTTCGACGACGGCGCCCAGACGGCGCGCCGTGGCAATGGCCTGCAAGCCCGCGACGCCCGCACCCAGCACCAGGACTCTGGCGGGCGGCACGGTGCCGGCGGCGGTCGTCAGCATCGGATACATGCGCGGCAAGTGATCGGCGGCCATCACAACGGCTTTGTAACCGATGATGGTCGCCATCGAAGACAGCGCGTCCATCGCTTGGGCTCGTGTCGAGCGCGGAATTAGTTCAACCGCGAAGGCCGAAACGCCGCCTTCCAGCAGCGGCTTTAACGCCAGCGGCTCATCCAGGGGGCGCAGGAAGCCGATGACGACCGCGCCGCGTTTGAGTTGCGCGGCAGCGGCATCCGGCGGGCGATTGATCGCCGTCAGCACGTCAGTGGCGGCCAACAGTGCATTGCGGTCTGTTGAAATCGTCGCGCCGGCGGCTGCGTAATCAGCGTCGCTCGCGCCCGCCTAAATGCCCGCGCCGCTTTCGACGGCGACTTGGGTTTTCAAGGCGACCAATTTCTTGACCGATTCCGGCACCAGCGCGACACGGGTTTCGCCGGGCTGGCTCTCTTTCAAAACAGTAATCTGCATAATTTTCTCTGTGTGTTGCGATGTGGTGAGACTTGCTTTGCCGTTCCACCTCAGCACCGAATCCAGCAGCCCGGCGAGTAATCAATAGAACTACGAGATTGATTGAGCTGCCTTAGTTGAACTGCATTGAACTACATGGTTGAGCGGTACAGGGCAAGTATTGTCGGAAGCGGGAAAAGGTCAAGGGCTGAAGGCATCGGCGCAGTAGTTTTTGTTTGTCACGCCTTCCCAAGGGGCTATTGAAAAGGTAGCGGGGGGGGGGTGGGCCAACATAAGCCCCCCCCCCCCCCGGGGG
>JANOWX010001128.1:0-1871 GCA_031418175.1 Acidobacteriota bacterium
GCCGAGGTCACCAGGCCATAAAAAATCCACGACGCAAACAACAGGCAATCGGTCAACTGATCGAACGTCCCTGACAACGCCAGCACGCACGACCAGACGCCTTGCACGATCAAGCCGAACACCGGCACGCGCGTTCTGTCGCTGAGCGCGCCCATCTTTTCAAAAAACATCCCATCGCGCGCCATCGCATAGGGCACGCGCGCGTTCGACAGGATCGAACCATTCAACGCGCCAAAGGCCGAGACCACAAAGACAATCGAAACGAAGCGTCCGCCGAAATCGCCCAAAAAGGTCTGCGCCGCTTTTGACGCGGTGGGCAGCGCCTCGCGGTACTGCGTCGAATTCGCCGTCACGACTTCCTGAAACGGCAGCGCGTAAAAGTACGAAAGGTTCAACAGACAATAAATCGCCATCACGATGACCATCCCGGCGATCAGCGCCAGCGGGATGTTGCGGCCCGGGCTTTGCACTTCGCCCGCCGCCATCGGCATGTTGTTCCAGCCGTCGTAACCCCACAGCGCCGCCAGCATCGCCGTGCCGAAGAGCGCAAACCCGCTCCATTGCGGCGCGCCCGCCGGCGTCGCCAGATGCGACCACGACGCCGTGTGCGACGCGAAGAACACGCCGAAGATCACAAAGGCGATGCCCGCGATTTTCAGCACGGTCAGCAAGGCTTGCACCTTGCCGCCAAAGGCTACGGTCAGGCAGTTGATCGCCGTCAGGAACAGAATCACCGCGACCGCGACGACCTCTTTCGCGCCGAAATGCCAATTGATCGTCTGCCCCAGGAAGTTGAAATCGCGTTGTGCCCACACCGCATCCAGCGGCACAAAGCGCGACAAGAAGATCGCAAAGCCCGCGCCCAGCGCCGCAATCGAAGCGCTGCCCGCCACGATGAAGCGTTGCCAGCCGAACAGGAAGGCCGAGGCTTCGCCATAAGAATGCCGCAGGTAAACGTATTCGCCCCCCGCGTGCGGCAACATCGCGCCGAGTTCGGCGTAGGTCAGCGCGCCCGCCAGCGACAACAAGCCGGCGGCCACCCAGGCGGCCAGCACGAGGCCGGGCGAGCCTACGCCCTGCGCCATCGGGGCCGCTTTCAGAAAGACGCCCGTTCCGATGACGGTGCCGATAACGAGCGCGGTGGTGCCGGTGAGGGTGAGACCGCGCAGGAGTTGCGATTTTTCTTCAGCCATAAGTTGGGTGTGTTGGCGAGAACGGGATAAAACAACGTTTGCTCAGTCCCAAACCACATTGACCAAGCCAGAAGCGCGAATAACAGTATCGCGCGTAATCAATGGCAAGCCCAGCCGCAGTGCTTCGATCACAATCAACCGATCAAAAATATCCGGCAGCGCGGTCAGGGTACGGCTGGCAAGTGCGGTCGTGTGCAACAACGGCAGCAACTCGTGCAGCGGGCTGAGTTCCAGCAAGCTGATCTCGTCGAGTAAATCCTGCATCGTCGTGTTGGGGATGCGGCCTTTCTCGATGACCATCACCATTTCTGAAACGACGATGGCCGGCACATACAGCTTGGCCTGGCCGCGATCCACTGCGCGGAACGCGGCAAACGCGGCGCGGCCCAACAGCTTCGGCGTGAACAGATTCCACAAGAGCGGATGCGTATCGGTTACGTACTCGGTCATGGCTGCGGCTCCACAGGATAAAACTCATCCCATTCTTCTTCCCACAACCGATTCTGTTCTTCGCGGAGTTCTTTCAGCGCCACGGTAATCGGATCGTAATCTTCCGGCCAATCTTCCAGCGAGGCTATGCGCGCGCCGCCAAATCGAATCACGCGCCGCCCATCCGCTAACACATCCACACGATGGGCCAGGTGGGCGGGAACCGCCGCTTCGTCAACGCTCGCGTTG
>JANOWX010001129.1:0-9050 GCA_031418175.1 Acidobacteriota bacterium
CCACCGGGTCAGACACGCAGGTCTGCCCCTACTTGGCACCACGCCTCAGCCGTTCGCTACCGGTTAAATGCTGCAATCGTTGGGGATGCCCGGCAATTCGCCGGCAAAAGCCTGGTTCACACTCCTAAAACGCTGAGAACAAAGCCGGTTATCAGGTTCAGCCTGAAAACGTCTGCTTTCTCCGGCTACCGCTTGGAAACTAAAATTTCAGCCCTGTCTTCACTTTAGGCCCTGCGCCAGAAATGGTGATTGACGCCGTCTTCACTATATTTTTAGTATGCGGCACGCGTTTCGTCCCCTATTTATGCAGCTTTCGTAAGGCAGGTCGCAATGTCGCCCAGAGAAAATTCACTAAAAACGGTCTTCGCCGACGCCTTCCGCCAGATCACCCAGCGGTCGGATCTGCCGGAAATCAATGTCTCGTTCTACCCCTTCGCCGGACTGAACCACACGATCCGCTTGCGCAACCGGCGGATGTTTGTGCGTGTTTCCGACCTGTTGCAGGACGCGCCGCTCGACGTGCATAAAGCGCTGGCGCACATCCTGGTCGCCAAGCTTTTCAAAAAACGCATCACGCCAGAACACGACCAGCGTTACCGCCAATACGCCTATCAACCGCAAGTGCTGCGCGCCTCCGATCTGGCGCGGTCGAAACGCGGGTACAAAAAGGTCACGACGGCGCTGGGCCGCACGCACAATCTGGACAAGCTATTCGCGCGGCTCAACCGCCGCTACTTTGACAACGAACTCGCCAAGCCGGTGCTGAGCTGGAGCCCGCGCCGCAGCAAAAGCATTCTGGGGCATCACGACTATTCGCACGACACGATCATCATCAGCCGTTCGCTCGACAGCGCCAACGTCCCCGAACACGTGGTTGAATTCGTGCTTTATCACGAGATGCTGCACATCAAACACGAACCGCGCGTAGTCAACAGCCGCCGCATCTATCACACGGCGGCCTTTCGCGCGGATGAAAAACGTTTTGCCAAATTTGACGACGCGATGGAATGGCTTGATGGCATGGCCGAGCGCCGCTAAATCGAACGGTACCGCGCGCGTCAGCAAGCGACTGTCTGCTGAGCCAACGCGCGCGGTACCGTATCAATCTCGTGTGTTCCGATTTAGCGCAAAAACTAACCAGGAAAAGAAAAAGGGTGAAGCGGTCATTTTGTTCAAGGCCGCTTCACCCTTGGCGTTTTAGGCCGTATCATCCTGCCCAATTCTATGCACATCGGAATTGACGCTCACGCCATCGGCGCGCAACAGGGCGGCAACGAAACTTATATCAAGCAGTTGATCACGGCGCTGGCTGAGCTAGACGGCACGAACCGCTACACGCTCTATCTGGCCAATGCGCAAGCTGCCGCCGCATGGAGCGCGGGGTTTGCGCGCGCGCATCCCAACTTCGCGATACGCCAAATTCCGCAACCGACGCCACTGGTGCGCGTGCCGCTCTATCTGGCCTATGAGTTGCGCCGCCGCCCGGTGGATGTGCTGCACGTGCAATATACCGCGCCGCCGTTTTGCCCTGTGCCGGTGCTGGCGACGATTCACGACCTGGCCTTTGAACATTTGCCAGAAACCTTCACGCGGCGTGGGGCGTGGCAATTGAAACTGACCGTGCGCCGCACGGCCCAACGCGCCGCCCGCATCGCCACCGTTTCGAAATACTCGCGGCAGGATTTGTTGCGCACCTACAAGCTGCCGCCCGAAAAAGTGGTGGTGACCTACAACGGCATCGCCGCGCAGTTCACGCCTACACCGGCAACAGCAGACGAAGCGGCACAGTGCAAAACGCGCTTCGGCATCACGCGCGACTTCATTCTGGCCGTCGGCAGCTTGCAGCCGCGCAAGAATCTGGTGCGGTTGATTCGGGCTTATGCCAGGTTGCGCGCGGAACAACCCACGTTCAATCAGCAACTCGTCATCGTCGGCCGCAAGCTCTGGCTCCACGATGAAATTTTTGCCGCAGTCGCCCGCCAGCCCTGGGCAGCCGATGTGATCCTGACCGGCTACGTCGGCGACGAAGATTTGCCGCCGTTGTATCGTGCGGCTGCGGTGTTTGCCTACCCTTCGATTTTTGAAGGCTTCGGCCTGCCGCCGCTCGAAGCAATGGCTTGCAGCACGCCCGTCGTGACGAGCAACAATTCCTGTCTGCCCGAAATCGTCGGCACGGCGGCCTTGACCGTTGATCCGTATGACGAGGCAGCTTTGGCAGACGGGCTGTTGCGTGTGCTGCAAGATGAAACCCTGCGCGCACGCTTGCGCGCAGCCGGGCCTGAGCGCGCCAAGCTTTTCACCTGGCGCAGCACGGCGGAAAAGACGCTGCAGATTTATCAAGCCTGTTTTAGCGAGAGACCTAAAAAGAGTTGAACCTCGACACTCAAACTTGCGATCTGTGTGGCGCGTGCGCGGCTGAATTCGTGCTGGCAACGCCACGGCTGGACGGCCCGCTGGTGCGTTGCCGGCGTTGCCAACTGTTTTTTGTCATTAAGCCAGCGACTGCCCCACCCATTGCTCCGGCACTGCCCAGCACGCAAGCTCAACTCAACGCCGCCGCTGCCGCCGAAATGGAACGGCTGGCCCAGCGCGCGCGCGAACTCGCTTTAGTCGAACCGGCAGTGGAAGCCGGCGAACAGCCGTGGCGCGCGTTGACGGCGCAAGAACGCTTGACCGATCTGCGGCGCTTCATCACGCGCGGACGCTTGCTGGAAATCGGCTGCGCGACCGGCGAAATGCTCGCGGCCGCCAACCCGGCGTTTGAAGCATTCGGCGTGGAAGCCGATGCGCACACTTCCGCTGCAGCACGCGCGCGCGGTTTGCAATGCGTGACCGGGACGCTCTTTGACGCGCAATTGCCAGCAGCGCATTTCGACGCCGCCCTGCTCTATCACGTGATCGAACACCTGCCCAGCCCCGTGGCCGTCGTGCGCGAATTGCACCGCATCGTGAAGCCGGGCGGCTGGCTGGTGCTGGAAGCGCCGAACATCGCGACATTCTGGTTCAGCTTGCTCGGCGCGCGTTGGCGGCAATTCATCCCCGATCATCTGTTTTTCTTCACCCCGGCGAGCTTGACTCGTTTGTGCGAAGAGCAAGGCTTCGCCGTGCGCGAGTTGCGCTCCGTGGGCAAGGCTATGAGCGTGCGCCTGTTCATAAGCCGGTTGAGCCGTTTCAATCGTCCACTGGCGGCGGCGCTGACTGGCCTTTGCCGCCTGCTACAAGTTGAAGACCGCACATTGCATCTCAAGCTCGGCGATGTGCTGCGGGTGTATGCCCAGCGGCGTTAAATCAAAACGTAGGACAGACTTTAGTCTGTCCTATCGCAGCAGGCCACAGCAGGCCGCAACGGACAGACTAAAGTCTGTCCTACCCTTTACCGGCTGAGACCTCAGATGGGATTCGGCGCAAAGCCGCTGTGATGGGTGGTTTCGCGTTCCAGTCAAATTTAGAAATCGTGCCCACGGTTTCAGCCTCCCACTGCAACAAGTAGCGGTCTTGTTTGAGTCCTCCCGGTTTTTCAAACGTGCGCGCAAAAAGCAGTTCGGCAATCAGCCGCGTGCCCGCCAACAGGTTGAGCGTGCCGGGGCGCACGCGCGCCACGTAATTCTGGCGTTCGGGCAATTGCAGTTCGCGGCGAATCAGGTTGATGTAGGTTTCGCATTCACCCGGCTCGTCTTCAGCATAGGCAGCATCGCGCAAATGCCAGACAGCGTGGCCGAGTTCGTGCAACACCACCAAACCAATATCAAAGGCTTTCAACGCCAGCCCATCGCCGCGCAGTTGCTGAAAATCGGCAAAATCAATTTGCAAGGGATAGGCGCTGATCTTGGCGCCGGTGCGGCGGCTCTCGAAATCAACGGCGGGCGCCAAGCGCGCAAACGTCACCGCCCGCGCATTACGATGCGCTTCCAGGTCGTAGGCCGCAGCGCTGTCGAGCGCCGCCCACAACAAACGCCGCGCCGCCGCCGATCCGCCGTTGAAGAGCGCGGGTTCCGGGCAAACCAGAAAGCTTTCATCGTCAAAGAACAATTCCTGCCAGCCGGTCTTGTCGCGCAAGCTTTGCAAAACCTGTTGCAGTTGTTTGATAGACAACTGCTCTGGCCCCGGCGCATTGCGCAAACCGGCGCGAAAGCGCGTATTGCTGTGGCCAACCGCCACGTTCAAACACACGCAAACCCACACTCCGAATACTGCACACACAGACGCTCTTCGCATGCTGTTCCCTCCTTCTCGCAATTTGTTGAACCGCCGGCAGGAGATGCTTCCAACGCCGCCGCACAGTCAGTCCGGCTTATGCGGCGACACTCGCTACTACTGCGGCCAAGCGGGCGGAGTTCAGCGAAAGGCGCGTAAATAGGGCGCAAAGCCGCGTCAAACGCTGCGAAGAATCAGGCGCGCGCGCAGCCTTTTGACGCGCATCCGAATTTACCGGGTCACGCCCAGGGCCAAGTCAAGAAAGATGGAGGAAGTAGCGGGTTGAAGGATGGCAGGCGTCGCACACCCAAAGCGTTTGGATGTGCGGGCGTAAGCTGAATGCGTTTGCAAGTGGCGCGAGTGGATGTTAGATGTCTGCTTACTGATTTTCATTTTGAAACCCTGCAACAGACTCGAATCGTTTTGAACCCAAACATCGCCTATCGCTACCTGATTGATCCCGAAGAAATACGCACGCTGATGGCGGACTTCGCGCAGCAGGAAATCATCGGTCTCGACACCGAGACCTTTTACGACTTCCGCGCGCAAGAGAACCGGCTGAGCCTGTTACAACTGGCCGCGCCCAACGGCGCCGTCGTCGTCATTGACGCACTCGCCGCCGGGATCGAAGCCGCGCGCGTCATGATCGAAAGTCCGCAGGTGGTGATGGCCGCGCATAATGCGCGCTTCGATGACGGCATCTTGCGTGGCTCCGGCTTTGAGCCCGACGGATTTGTAGACACGTTACGGTTGGCGCGCCGCACCTTGCGGTTGCAGTCTTACGGCTTGGCCTCGGTGGCAGATCATCTGTTCGGCATGACGCTCGATAAGAGCCACCAGCGCAGCGATTGGCGCAAACGGCCGCTCTCACGCGCGCAACTCGATTACGCGGCACTCGACGCACAGGCCGCCTTGCAGGTCTTCCAAACGCTGACTGACAGATTGAAGTCGCAGGGCCGCCTGGAAAGCGAACTCAAACGCGCGCGCTTGAAACGCAAAGGCGAAGAGGAAGAGCCAAAGTCCGCCGGCAAAACGCGCGGCCCTGAATTGCGCCCCTTAACCAGCGAAGAGCGCATCACCTATGAACGGCTCTGCGCTTGGCGCGAAGTAGAAGCCAAACGCGCGCGGCTCCCGCTGTATATGATTTGTTACGACAAAACCCTTGAACAGCTTGCCATCACACGCCCGCGCACCTTGGCTGAACTTGATTCTATTTATGGACTCGGGCCTGCGCGCATTGCCAAGTACGGCGAACAACTGCTGGCCTGCCTAAGCTAATACTTGAATGCCGCCTCTTATCGCCGAACAACCAAAGCTTGCGCAGCGGCTGCGTCAAGACGGCCCACGCGGTAAATTCTGTAAACATTTTTCCCAGATTTGTATTGACAGCCTTACGGTCATTCGTTAAGTTGCGCCTGCGACTCAACAATCAATTCTAAACGGCAATGAGCAAGAGCACAGGAATCGGGCCTTTCTGTCGTAGCAGTTTGCTCGTTTTGCCGTGATTGAATTGGTTGAAATAATTGATTCACCAAACGCCGCTTAGCAATACTACACACACACGACGCGGGCATTCAGACCTTCAAAACACGCAAGCGGCATCAGCAAAAAAAGTAGCACGGATACAACTTGGCGCGGCTAAATGCACGCCGAGCTTGTTCTTTCACGTAACCGCAACTCCCTCAAAATTATCCGAAAGCTTTTTGCAACTGAAAGGCTGACTTGCAATGCCGTTCGACGCAGTGCGGGTCCAGGCCAGTGAACCGAGTCGCACCTCACCAAGCAGTTAGCGCGGGCCGCTCTTAAAACAATTGAACAGTTTGAAACCGGTTGCTGAACAGCGCTGGAGCATTCACATCTGCTGCTCCCTTCAGATGTGCTTCTAGCCCACTTCAGCAGCGTGCATTTTCTGGCGGTTTTGGAGGCTGCTTGCATACGCATCAAGCAGCCCCGGAAGCCGTCACCCATTTCTTGCCCCTTGATCCACACAGGCTCAAAAAGGAGTTTGTCCCAATGTTAGCCCTGGTCAATACGCCAGTAACTCCCCTCCGGCTGATACCGTCAATTTCTCCCCCGACGGTTCCAGTAGTCACCTACATTCCGATTCCCAGAGCATATCCGCAAGAAACCATGCTCAGTACGCCATCCTGTGCGCCCCTGGTGCAGCACGAATTGCTGAAGGCGGTGCGCCACCGGCAACCGGCGTTGTATCTGCGCGCCAGCCGCGAGTTGGGCCTGACGCTGGAACGCACACAGGCGTTGGTGCAACAGCGCGTGCCCATCGTCAGCGCGGCCCGCGCCATCAAACTGGCGCGCCTGGTGGCCGCCGAACCGGATGGCCATGCCGTCTTCGGCGAAACCGGCCAAGCCATGTTCCCGCCGCTCTCGCAGGAGTTGCATCGCTCGGTTAAATTCGCCGTGCGTCATTTGCCGCGCTCGTTACGCTTCCGGCTCGCAATGGCGGCAGCGCGCCGTTTGAGTGAGCGCTTCGCCGGCAGCACCAATCAAATCATCGTGACCCAGTACGATGAGAGCATTTATCTAACGTTGCGGGATGCGGTTTTCTCTGACCGCATGGACACATTGGTGGGCGCGCATTTTTACTATCGCAAAATCCTGGAAACCATGCTGCAACAGTTCGCGCACATTGATTGCGAGGTGCAGGAAGTGCGCCGCCCGCGTTTGCATCTGCATCAATGCAATTTCCGCATAAACTATTAACCGGGCAGCCCCAGCACACACATAAACTCCGGCTCGAACGAAGAGCAACCGCCCTTGCGCTGTGCGGCTTGGTACCTCTGTGACAACCCAGGCCGCGCGGCGTTGCCAATCGCCGCCCGCAATCCACCTCGAATCCAAAATAGAAATAACAGAACGCCTCATCCCGGCCTCTCATCGTTGCGCTCTACCTGTTCGTTGGAAGCGCATCCTGCATCGGTAAAACCAACCCGCCAGACCTATCCGAAAATTTGCACTGAAATTCATTTTTATGAACAACTTAACGCCAACCACAGCCAGCATTTGCACGCTAACCCTAAGTTTGGAATACCTTTGCTGCTAATCCCACTTTTTACAGTTTGCTGGAATAGCATTTGCGAGTCTGCAGAGTCCGCAAGAGTAATCCAAGATTTAGACAATGAACGCACATCGTTACCACAAATTCACCAAGCAGACATATCACGGCCTAAAACTCGTTAGCGGTTATCTTAAGAAGATGGTCAGTGCACTACATTGTTTGAACCGTGATCGGTCAAGCGTTGCCGCCAACTAGCGCCGCAACGTCGTTGTTAATAACCCCAATTAAAAGGAGTTTCCCACTATGAAACCAACAAATTTAGCCAAGAGGATGCTGGGCTTTTTTAGCTTCTTGCTCGGCGCTGCCGTGTTGGTCCTCGCTACATCAGTAGCGATGGCGCAGGAGAACACCGGGAGCGTTACTGGTACGGTCAAGGACTCAGCAGGCGCTTCGGTGCCGGGAGCCAAAGTAACGCTCTCAGGTTCCGGCTTGGTGCGCTCGCTGGATGCGACGAGCGACAAGGATGGTAGCTTCGTATTCCCGAAGGTTCCTTCCGGTGTCTATTCTGTCACCGTAACCCAGACCGGCTTCAAGACTGTCAAAAACGAAGACGTGGCGGTTGTCCTCGGACAGGCTTCCAACGTTGACGTGGCGCTTTCGGCTGGCGCGGTAACCGAATCGGTTACGGTTAGCGCCGGCGCGGACGTGATTGACGTGACCTCCAGCAAGGCGGCCACCAACATCACCGAACAATTCGTTGACAACACTCCGAAAGGCCGCCAGCTTCACTCGTTGCTGATTGTCGCTCCGGGCGTACGCGCGGAACCCAAAGCGGGTAACACTAACGGCAATAGCGTCGGTGGATTCCAGATCAACGGTGCGAGCGGGTCGGAAAACACCTTCATCGTTGACGGGATTGACGTTTCTGACGTTCGCCGTGGCTTCCTCCGATCCAACGACTCGCTCCCGTTCGAGTTCGTCCGCGAAGTGCAGGTCAAGACAGCCGGTTTTGAAGCGGAATACACCGGCACGATGGGCGGCGTGGTTAACGTCGTCAGCAAGAGCGGTTCCAATGAGTTTCACGGGGACGGCTGGGTGCAAATGAACGGCGCGGCGTTGAACTCGCGGGGGCGCGGTACTTGGCGTCGCACAACGGCGGACGTGACTAAGAATGAATTCTTCCGTGCGAAAGAAGATGAGTATCGCACCTTCTTCCCGGGCTTTACCTTTGGCGGGCCGATCATCAAAGAGCGGCTGAACTTCTTCACCGGTTATACCGCTGATCTGAACCGCACTGAACGTACCACCCCCTTCGTGGCTGGTACGCGCACGACGACGCAGCGCGTGATCAGTCATCGTGGCGTAGCCCGCGTTGATTATGCGCCGACGCAAAAGCTTCAGGTTAATACCTCTTTCTTCTGGAATCCGGTCAAACAGGTTGGTGCGTTATCTGGCAACGATCCAAGCGTTGCGATTCAGAACACAAACTTTTCAACCCGTGGTGGCTATGTTCCGGCGTCCAATTACACGGCATCGGCAACTTATTCGGTCACTTCTAACTTGATCCTGGAAGCTCGTTACGGCTACAAGTACCTCAACGACAAGAATCTTAATTATGGTCTTCCAGCCGTGCCCTTTTATACTTGGGATGCATCAACAGCGCCCAACGCTGACCCGACAAAGCCACCCTCAATTGTAGAAACAGGTAAACTTACCCAGGCTCAGTACAATGCGATTCCAGTGGCTTTTCGGCAATCAACTGGCTTCCAGAACACAGCCTCTACTTTAGGTATCGTCAGAGACGTCACGACTCGCCACAATGTCTACCTGAATGCCAACT
>JANOWX010001130.1:0-5306 GCA_031418175.1 Acidobacteriota bacterium
GCGCTGCGTCTCGCGCCGCTGTCCTGTTTGCCATACATCAGCATGACCACCAGCAAACCCACCACGATCCAGAAGAACAGCCGGATGCCGTGATCAACCAGTCCGGCATTGGGGATGTACTTATTCACCTGCCAGACCGTCAGCAGTAGGGTAGCGGCGATCCCGACCAGGGCCGCGACCGGCGGCGTGTAGCCGGCTGCCGAGGTCGTCACGGTTGCCGTCCGGGTTCCGCTTTCACTCAGTTTGCTGTGGTTGTAGCTGTAAGCGAAGTAGATGACCAAGCCGATGGACATCCAGTCAATTAACCGAATCCAGGTATCCAGCGGCAGGCTGTTCATCAGGTACGCCGCCGAAAGCACTGTCGCAATCGGGATGTAAGGCGAGAGCGGCACCTTGAACGGACGCGGCATGTCCGGGTTGGTGCTGCGCAGGATGATGATGCCCGTGCCGACGATCACAAAGGCGAACAGGGTGCCGATGCTGACCAGTTCGCCCAGCAAGCTGATGGGCACGAAGCCCGCCAGAAGCGCCACGATCGTGCCGGTGATGGCCGTCGTGATGTGCGGCGTGCGGTATTTCGGATGCACCTTGGCCGCCCAGGTCGGCAGCAAGCCGTCTTTGGACATCGAATAGAAAACGCGCGGCTGGCCCATCACCATTACGACCATCGTTGAACTCAAGCCGAGCACCGCGCCGACCTTGATGATCGTCGGGAAGAATTTCAGGATGGTGCCCATCGTCGTGCCCTGGGCCTGTTGCAAAGCCGCGTCAATCGCCACGGCGATGGGCGCCGCCGCATTGGTCAACAGCCTGTAATCCACCAGCCCGACCATGATGCCGGCCACCAGGATGTAAAGCACCGTGCAGATCGCCAGTGAGCCAATGATGCCGATGGGCATGTCACGCTGCGGGTTCTTTGATTCCTGCGCGGCGGTGGAGACCGCGTCAAAGCCGATGTAGGCGAAGAAAATCACGGCCGCGCCGGTAATGACGCCGCCAAAACCGAAGGGCATAAACTCCGCGCAACCGGGCGTGCCGGGCGCGCAGCCCATGCCCAGATTGCTTTTGTTGACATAACCGACGCCCGCGACAATAAACAGCACCACCACGATCACCTTGACCATGACGATGACCGAATTGAAGGAGGCCGATTCCTTGATGCCCTTGATTAACAGCAAGGTCACCCCCACTGAAATCAGCAAGCCGGGAAAATTGATGATCCCTGAAACGGTGCTGCCATCGGCCAGCGTGACGGTATTCCACGGTCCCACGCTTAAACGTGCCGGGAAGGTGATGCCAAAGTCTTTGAGCAAACTGACCAGATACCCAGACCAGCCAACTGCCACAGTGGCCGCGCCGAAAGCATATTCCAGAATCAAATCCCAGCCGATGATCCAGGCCACAAATTCGCCGAGCGTGCCGTAGCCATAGGCATAGGCCGAACCGGAAATTGGAATGCTCGCGGCGAATTCCGAATAACAGAGCGCCGCAAACGCGCTGGCGATGCCGGCCAGGATCATGGAAATCACGACCGCCGGCCCGGCGTGTTTGCCGGCGGCCTGCCCCGTCAGCACGAAGATGCCCGTCCCGATGATCGCGCCTATGCCCAGCATGGTCAGATCCAGCGCGGTGAGCGCTTTCTTCAAAGTATGTTCGCCGGTTTCCTGGGCCTCGGCGATAATCTGATCAATGGGCTTCGTTGCAAAAAGTGACATTGAGTCCTCCTATGTTGGCTCAGTTCGGCTCTGAATGATCTGCGGGCAGCCGGACGTGACGACTTCGGCGTCTCCGGCGCCTTGCAGGAATCAGTGGTACTGCGATTTGGCGATTGCCTGTGTTGGTTGAAAAGTTCTCGCGCTAGATTGCGGGCTACTCTAAACGCAAGCCCCCAACCGGTCAATGCCGCGCGCACGACTTGGAAAGTTAATACGAATTCAACGCCAAGTTGCCAAGAACGCCAAGAACGCCAAGAAAAGCTGAGAAAGAAAGACCTGAAAGCAATCCTTCAGACCCTCTTTTGATCCTGCTTGGCGCTCTTGGCGCTCTTGGCGTCTTGGCGTTGAAGCAGTTCTGGCTAACATTCCAAGTGGTGACTCAACCCTTGCCAGACGCTGGCGGACAAAGAAAAAGGCGAACGGTTTGGCGCCGCTCGCCTGCAAGTTTCAGAAAGGAGAACCGTCTGTCAGTGAACTAACGTGGCCAGAGTAGCGAAACCGAATCATTGACCATCACAAAGCCCATCAAGAGCAACACCAGCACAAAGCCGACTTGCTGGAAGCGCTCGCGCATATTCATCGTCAGGCTCAGGCCCACCAACCCCAGAATCCATTCAACCAGGATGAGCAGGATCATGCCGCCGTCCAGCACGGGAATCGGCAACAAGTTGAGGACGCCCAGATTCAAACTGAGCAAGCCCATCAACCGGATCGTGCCACCCCAACCGGCTGCTTCGTAAGTGCTCGCCGTTTCTTTGGCAATCCGCAACGGGCCGCCGATGACGTCGCGCGCCGAACGGCTGCCATTGAACATCTGTTTGAAAACCACGCCGGTCATTTGCATGATGCGCACGTTGAAGGCCCAGCCATAGGCCAAAGCTTCCGAAATTGAGTTTGTTTTGACCAGCACGGTATTAAAGCTGCGCGCAATGCCCAGCATATACTGATTGTCCTGCTTTTCGGGCGTGAGCTTGAGATCGAGTTGCTGCCCGCCGCGCTCGACGGCCAAGGTGACTTCCTTGCCTTCCTGGACGATGCGGCGGAAGTGGCTCCAGGCAAAAATCTGGGTGCCGTTGATCGCAGTGAGTTTGTCGCCGGCCTTCAACCCGGCGCGTTCGGCTGGTGTGGATGACCCAACACTATTGACCATGACGTGCGTGATCGGCGGATCAAGATCAACCCTGCCGATGCTGTCATTGCCGATCTTTTCAACGCGCGGTTTGAGCCGCAGTTGGAGAATCTGCCCGTTGCGATCAACCGTCAGCGGAATCTCTTCGTCAAAACGGACGGTCACCGCGTCTTGAAAATCCTGCCAGGTCGGATGCTGGCGATCGCGGTAGGCAACGATGCGGTCGCCTTTTTGCAAGCCCGCTTGTTCCGCCGTCGAACCCGGCGTGACTTCGCCGATGACCACTTTCTGGGCGTTATAAACATCGTCTTGAAACCCGATCATAATCGCCGCCGCCGGAATCAGAATCGCGGTGACGATGTTGAACACCGGCCCAGCAAACGCGACCAGCATTCGTTTCCAGCCAGCGTGTGCCAGGAATTCGTCCGCACTCGCCTCGCTCTTGCCCTGGATCATCTCCATGTTCTCGCCTTTGAAGCGCACATACCCGCCCAGCGGAATCGCGCTGAAGCGGAAATCCGTCTCGCCCAGTTTGAAGCCGAACAAGCGCGGGCCAAAGCCGACCGAGAACACTTCGGCCTGAATGCCCAGCAGCTTGGCAACGATATAATGGCCGAATTCATGGATCACCACCATCGCGCACAGAATGACAATAAACGGCACGACCATGTTGTAAAAACTCACTGCATTCTCCTTCGCTGCCATGCTCTGCTAGTAGGACTAGCGACTACGCAAGCAACTCATAAACCGGAACCAGCTTCAGCCTGAAGCCCGCACCAGATCGGAAAAAATTGATCTTGGCACCGCACCAAGCCCAGCCGTCCGGCAGTTTATGGGACGTGAAAAGGCGTGTCAAATTAGGGGGAAACAGGGTTGGACATGGCTGAGTGGAAGCGTTTAACGAATCATTACGTCGTTAGCGCCGCAGCCGAAAATTATTTATTTTGTATAGGTTAAGCCGCCCAAGCGGGCAGTATGGCGGGGTTGCCGGTGGCATTACTCAACTAGGTCATGCGTGTGCTTTGGACTTCGGTCAGATTGCCCGCCGCGTCGTGTTGCCACCAGTGTGCAACAAAGCGGTTCGTCGCCGGGTCGTAATCGCTTTGGTAAACGGCCACGTAAGGCCCTCCGGTGTTCTCGCCGCTCAATTGCCCGCAGTTGCCGTAACGGTCGTATTCGTAATGATCGCGCCAGGCCAGATTGTTGTTGTCGCCGCGATACTCCGCCGCGCGCGGTGGGGTCATCGCGAAGCTTTCAGTAACTCCAACACGGCGCGTTGGGCCGTTTTCTCTGCCACAGAAAAAACGGTATCTGCCTGATTATTTTTGCTATGAACATTTGCGCCAGCTTTCAGGAGGAGTTTGACGATCTCAATTGAAACCTGTTTGCTTACTGCATACATTAGCGCGCTATCGCCGTCATTATCACGATAGTTAACATCGACACCATGCTGTAACAATAGTTCTACTATCTCGGCATGCCCAATACTGACAGCATACGTCAAAGGTGTTTCGGTCGTATTGGTGGCGATATTAGGTGAGGCCCCTCCCTCAAGTAATGCTTTGACTGATGCTGTTTTCCCACTGAAGACTGCTCGTGCCAGAGCAGTCTCTCCATTATCTGACCTGACATTACTCTGCGCTCCATTGCTCACTAGAAATCTGACAATATCTGTGTGCCCAGTGACTGCGGCATACATTAGTGGAGTTTCCCCTTCTTCCTCTGTAGCGTTAATATTTGCCCCGGCAAGCACTAACTCCTTGACTTTCGTTAGGTCTCCTTCTGAGCACGCTCTAAAAAGCCGGAAATCCTGAATAGTTGCACAGCTAGTTATCCACAAAAGCACAAGCAGAATGGCAGCAAATGCTTTTTTCTGAGAATTGCTGAACAAATTGACTGCGAAGTTACGCATCCTTACCTCCTAGTTGCAGAGAATGTTTTTGATCTCATTGTAGAGTTGTCCATTGTAATCACCAACTCTTCCAGCTTGCGCCGTTCTCAGCATCGCTGCCCCAACGGCAAAACCCGCTTCGTCATCTTTGAGTTCCGTTTTGGATTCAGCCCTTCCACGCGCCGCTTGCTGCCAATCATAGGCTTCAAATAGGAAGCCGCTCACTGCGCCATGTACTCCGCCAATCAGAGTGTTACCAGCAGCAAATAAGACATGGCGATAGACATCCGCACCCTGATTGTTGGCGATCAAGTCATTCTTGAAACCGTTAATTGGGGTTTTTCCTTTTTTATACTCTTTGCCGTTCTCGTCAACATTATCGAGTCCATTACGCGCCATTTGCCTTCCGACATTAGCGTATAAATCAGCCCTATCCGGGTTTACCGCTGCATACCCATTCCACAGTTTGTGAACTAGCGACAGAGCAAATCTCTCGCAATCATTCTGCGGATTGGGAAAGTTAGTGTTGCCACCGCCACTAAAGTCCCAATCGCTTGGCCCCCAGCCACCG
>JANOWX010001131.1:0-21580 GCA_031418175.1 Acidobacteriota bacterium
GATGAATTCGTGAAGCTGGCGAGCGGCCACGCGGCCAATCTGGCGCGGAAGCCTTCGGCGCGCTGGCCGGCGGCTTGCCCGCTTGCAACGACACATCGCCGACAGCGCAACTGAACTTCGATGGCGTCAGCTACAACCTCGCGCCGCGCACGCTGGCCCTGTCCAATCTGGGCAGCCGCGCGGCTGGCAACGACACGTTGCTAGTGGTGAATCGTCTCGGCGGCAATCTGGCGACCGGCGCGGCGACGCTGACCAGCTTGTTCGGCGTGCTATATGACGATGCCGAACAGCCCTTCAGCTTCTCGCCCGGCACGTGCCAGTTCCGTTCCGCGTTGTCGAGCAGCTTCCCGCGCACGGTACCGCGCCTCGAACAAATCATTCCGGCGGGCCGCAGCGGCTGGCTGAAACTGTCTTCGCAAAACGACCAGGCACTGTTGGGCGCGGCGCTCAATTTCAACGCCAACGCGGCGGCGCAAAGCAACGCCTTCAATCAAGGGCATAACCTGCACAAGTTGACATTGACGAATGCGGCGACGTTGACGATTCCTATCTTTCCGCCACGCTGCTGAAATAGAAAAACGGAACAGACGGAAGCGCCCGGAGCCCTTTCCGTCTGTTCCGTTATTTCCGTCTGTTCCGTAATCTCTCTTCTTGTTTTACCAGCCCAACACGCGCTTGCCCGGGTCTTCCGCCGTGGGCCATCTACTCAACACAACCTTGTTGTGCGTGTAAAAGTGAAAACCCTCGACGCCCTGAATGTGCAGGTCGCCAAAGAACGACTGGTTCCAGCCCGTGAACGGAAAGATCGCCATCGGCGCGGGCACGCCCACATTCACACCGATCATCCCGCAGTTGACGTAACGCGCGAACGTGCGCGCCGCCCCGCCATCGCGCGTGAAAATCACCGCGCCGTTGCCGTATTGCGACTGATTCGCCTGCTCGATTGCCGTCTGCAAATCATCCACACGCATCACCGACAGCACTGGCCCAAAGATTTCATCGCGTGCAATCTGCATCCCCGGCGCCACGCGGTCAAAGATCGTCGGCCCGACAAAGAACCCTTCGGTCTGTTCGGTCAACATTACGCCGCGCCCGTCGGTGGCAAGCGTCGCGCCCTCTTTCAACCCCACATCAATGTAACTGCGAATGCGGTCGCGCGCGGCGGCGTCAATCACCGGCCCCATGCCTACGGTGTCGTTGTTGTCGGTCGGCCCGACGGTCATCTGCTTGGCCGCCGCGTCCAGACTCTCGATCAACGGATCGCCCGCCTTGCCCACGGCCACCGCGATGCTGCCCGCCATGCAACGCTGGCCGCTGCAACCGAACGAAGCGCCGATGATCTGGTTCGTCGCGGCGTCCATATCGGCATCGGGCAAGACCAGCATGAAGTTTTTTGCGCCGCCCGCCGCCTGCACACGTTTGCCGTGCGCGGTGCCCGTCTCATAAATATATTTCGCCACCTTGGTCGAACCGACAAAGCTGATTGCCGCGACGTCGGGATGTTTAAGCAGCGCATCCACCGTCTCACTGCCGCCATTCACGACGTTAAACACGCCCTTGGGCAAGCCCGCCTCGGTCAGCAATTCGGCCAGCCTGAGCGGCGTCAATGGCACTTTTGGCGAAGGCTTCAGGATGAACGTGTTGCCGCAGGCGATGGCAATCGGGAACATCCACATTGGCACCATCGCCGGGAAGTTGAAGGGCGTGATGCCTACGCAAACGCCAACGGGATGCCGTTCGACACGCCCATCAATGCCGCGCGCCACGTTATCCAGCGTCTGCCCCATCAACAGCGAAGGCGCGCCGCAAGCCAGTTCGACCATCTCGATGCCACGCCGGACGTCGCCCTTGGCCTCGTCGTGCGTCTTGCCGTGCTCGCGCGTGACCACCCGCGCCAACTCGTCGAAATGCTCTTCCAGCAAATGCACGAAGCGGAACAGCACGCGCGCGCGTTCCACCGCTGGCGTATCGGCCCACGCCGGGAACGCCGCCCTGGCCGCTTGCACGGCCTCGTCCACGGCCTGCGCGTCGTCCGGCACGTGCGCGATCACTTCGCCGCGCGAAGGGTTGTAGACGGGCGTGAATTGCGCCGTCGCGGTGGCGGCCAATGCGCCGCCGATGTAGTTCTGACAAATAGTGCTCATCGTTACTCCTCGTTTTCTTCGTCGCGCTCTGCGGCAGGCAGCCCGGCCTTGAGCAACTTGTTTTCGATCCGTAGTTGAAACTTCTCGCGCTGATCGGCTTCGTGCTGCGTCGCGTGGCGCAATTCATCGCGTAGCCGTTGCACCTCAAAGAGCAGCCGCGCAATGGCGGCATCAGAGCGCCGCTGGTTTTCATCCACTCGTTTCGCCAGTTCGCGCAGGTCTTGCTGCAACGCGGTGATGGCCGCTTGATTACGCTGCGCAGTATCAGTCAGCGTGAAGAGCTGCCGGAACATCTCTAAAAATTGGTTCATAGGAACGCTCTTTCAGGCGGGCGAGGATCGCGCGCGTCTCTGCCTGTAATTCGTCGAACACCGCCTGATCGCGGGCGATTTGCTCGTTGGCCTGGCGCATGGCAATCAACATCCGTTCCATCTCGGCATCCATCGCCACGGCCTCTTCCAACGTAAATCCAAGTTCAAAGCTTTCGTTCATCTGCATACCTCCTTACCGGCAGATCATACTGCCACTCTGAGCGTGTTGAGAAACTCTTCCAATAAATTCCCGGCCACGCGCGCGCGATACGCCGCCGTCGAGCGCACATCATCAATCGGTTTCAACTCAGCCGCAAGCGCCACCCGCGCCTCACGAATCGCCGCCGCATCCAACACCCGCCCGCGCAAGACCGCTTCGGTTTGCCCCGCGCGCACCGGCACGGGCGCGACGCTGCCGTAGGCCAGGCGGATGTCTTTGATCGCGCCAGTCTCAACTAAAGCCATTCCAGCAAAGCAGACTTTCGAGATCGCTTGCGCGCGGCGTGTGCCGACCTTGCGCGCGTGCTGCCGCCAGCCCGCCGTCGCGCGCGGCAAACGAATCGCCCGGATCAATTCATCGTTGCGCATCACCGTCGTTTTGTAGCCGGTGTGAAAGTCGCGATACGCCACCCAACGCGCGCCGTGCGCCGAGACCAATTCAAGCTCAGCTTCATACACCAGCAACGCGGGCAGCGAATCGGCGGCGGGCGAAGCGTTGGCGATGTTGCCGCCCAGCGTCCCGCGCTGTTGAATCGCCACGCTGCCGGTCAGGCTGGCGGCCTCGCACAGCAATGGGAATTCAGCTTGCAGCACGGCCTGCGCCTGCACTTGCGTATACGTCGTCAGCGCGCCAAGTGTGATGTATTCATCGGTCGCGTTGAGGCCGCGCAGTTCGGGCAAGTGCCAAAGGCTGATGAACCGTTTGTGCGCCAGCTTGCCCGCTTCGAGCAATACCATCAGGTCAGTGCCGCCCGCGAAGGGCTGCCAAACGCCGGGCGCTTCAGCCAATAAAGACAAGGCTTCGGCGAGGTTGGCAGGAGCTCGCATTTCGTAATCAGGAAGATAAGCACGCATAACATCAAATCAGTTTTGGAGCGGAAATGTCGCCAGATTGTTTATCTTGCCATGCTCCATTGCTCCTACCGTGAGCGCATTCACCGTACCGTTTATGTCAAGGCCTTGCTGATTGAGATCGTCACATAACTGTTTGGCCGCGCGTCTATCGGCGAGCGTGCCAATCGTGATGTGAGGAATGAACGGTAGGTCGAGCCGGAGATGTAGCGACAGCACACCCGTGTACAGCCTGTCGTGCAGCAGCGAGAGCGCGCCGTATCCCTCATCCGGGACGAGGAAGACATATCCCGTTTCAGCTTGATCGTCCGCTCCCAGCATGGCGTAGCGACAGGAAAAGCGAACTGCGGCACTAACACTGGCAACCGCTTGGACGTGCTGCAAATACTCTGCTTCTGCTACCACACTACAGCCAAAGACCAGCGTAAAGTGCGGTGACACGACCTCACGGTTGCCCACATCGTGTTCGTGGCGAAAGCGCTCAATGAAGCTCTTGTCAGCCTCACCTAGCACTGGATAAGCGAGTGTGTAGAGTGTGCGCATAAGAACCACTTCAATGGTGCTGGCAAGCCCGCACGACTGACTCAAAGATTTTCATATACCCCGTGCACCGGCACAGATTCCCCGCCAGCCCGTTGCGCAACTCCTCCAGCGTCGGTTGCGGATGCTCTTGCAACAGCGCCAGCGCCGCCAGCACCATCCCCGGCGTGCAAATGCCGCATTGCGCGCCGCCGCATTCAATGAATGCCTGCTGGACAGCGTGCAACTGTTCGCCTGTGGCGACGCCTTCAATCGTCGTGATTGAAGCGCCAGCCGCCTGCGCGACCGGCACCAGACAACTGTTGACCAGCGCGCCATCGAGCAAGACCGAGCACGCGCCGCATTCGCCTTCGCCGCAGCCTTCTTTGGTGCCGGTCAGGCGCAACTCTTCGCGCAAGACATCGAGCAAACGCGCCATTGGATAGGCCTCGACCGTGCGCGTCTCGCCATTCACATTGAACGTCACTGCGACTTTAGCCATTGCTACCTCCCGCCGCCGCGCGTTTCGCCAAATCATTCAGCACTTCGGGCATCAGCGCTTCAGGCATTAACGGAATGTGGTTGAAGCTCACGCCCGTAGCATCCTCAATCGCATTCAGGATCGCGGGCGCGGGGCCATCCAGCGGCAATTCGCCAATGCCTTTTGCGCCCGCCGGGCCATAAGCGTAGGGCTGCTCTTCAAAATACACGCGAATCGGCGGCAGGTCAGCCGAGGTGGGCATGATGTAATTGGTCATCTGATTGTTGATCATCCGTCCCTCGCGCCAGACGACGTTTTCATAGAGCGCGTAACCAATCGCCTGCGCCACGCCGCCTTCGATTTGCCCGGCAGCCAGCACCGGATGGATAACTTTGCCGACCTCTTGCAAGGCGACGAAATCATCCACATGAACTTCATACGTCACCAGATCAACCGTGACCTCGGCGACGTAAACGGCCCAGGCGTAAGTGCCATACGCGTCGCCCTGATACTTCTCGTCGTCCCACACCACGCCCGGCGGCGGGTCGTAGCGGCTGAACGTTTTCAGCGCGCCATACCGTTCGATGTACGCGCCACAGGCAGCGGCGAATTCGTCCGACGTGTACGCCTCATTCAGCAAACCGCTGTTGCGCAACGTCTGTTTCAACCCGAGCGCGGCGGATTCGACCAGCTTGCCAACGACCATCGTCGTGCGCGAGGCCACGGTCGGACCGCTGTTGGGTACCGTCGCCGTATCGGGTTGCGCCAGTTCGATCAGCGCGTAATCAATGCCCAACGTATCGGCGACGATTTGCGAAAAGACGGTATTAGTGCCCTGCCCGATCTCCGTGCTCGCGGCCAGCACGCGCACCTGGCCTGTGGATGTGGCTTCGAGGCCCACGACGGATGACAAATAAACTTCGCCCGAACCGGTGAAGCCCGCGCCGTGCATAAACGTAGCGAAGCCGATGCCTTTCTTTTCGGTTTGGTTGATCGCGTTGTGCGCGGCGTAGCGTTCGCGTTTGGCGTGATATTCGCTGTGTTCCAGCGCACGGCTGAGCAAGCCATCCAAATCAAGCTGTTCGCGGATGACTTGTCCGGTCGCGGTCGTTTCGCCTTGCTGCAAGAAGTTGCGGCGGCGGAACTCTTCGGGTGTCAGACCCACGGCGCGCGCGACTTTGTCCATCTGGCGTTCGAGCGCGAAGATGCTCTGCGGCGCGCCGAAGCCGCGAAAGGCCCCGTGCGGCGGATGATTCGTCGCTACGGCGCGCGCGCGGATGCGCACGTTCGGACAGTGATAAGGCCCCGCCGCGTGAATCGTCCCGCGCGAGAGCACGACGGACGAGAGCGTCGCGTAAGCCCCGCCATCAATCACGAAATCAATCTCCATTGCCAGCAGCTTGCCGTCTTTGCTGACCGCCGTGCGCTGGCGCGTGCGCGAGGGGTGCCGCTTGGTTGTCGCGGCCATGTCTTCGGCGCGGTCATAAACCAGCTTGACCGGGCGGCCCGACTTCCAGGCCAACAGGGCCGCGTGCCCGGCGATCAGCGAGGGATACTCTTCTTTGCCGCCAAAGCCGCCGCCCGTCACCGTCTGAATCACGCGAATCTTTTCGGGGGGCATGTTGCTGAAGAGTTTGAGCAGCGCCTTGTGGACGTAATACGGGCATTGCATCGAACCCCAAACGGTCACGCCTTCGTCAGGGTTAGCGACGGCGATCATCCCGTTGGTTTCGATGTAAAGCTGTTCCTGCGCGCCGGTTTCATATTCGCCCTCGACGATGAAATCCGCCTGCGCCCACACCGCATCCACATCGCCCTTCTCCATCAAATAGCTTTTCAGGACGTTGTCTTTGCCCCAGATGATTTCTTTTTGATTCAGCGAGTCTTCAATCGTGAAAATGGCGGGCAGCGCTTCGATGTCAAAGCTCACCGAGCGCCGCGCTTCTTCCAGCAAGTATTTGTCAGGATGCGCGAGCAGCAGGATTGGCTCTTCGGGATGATTGACATGTTGACTGGCGAGGTAGGGCTGATCGTCCAGAATCAGCGCGACGACATTGGTACCGGGAATGTCCTGCGCGGTGACGATGGTGAATTCAGCCCACGGAATGTGGCTGGCGAAATTGATTTGGCGAATACGCCCGCGCGCCACGGGCGAGCGCACGGTCGCGCCATACAGCATGCCGGGCAAATGGATGTCGTCAATGTATTGCGCGCGGCCCGTGACTTTGTCGCGGCCTTCTTTGCGTTGGACAGGTTGACCGATTATGGGCTTTTGCATAGCGGACAGCGCCGGGCGGGTTAGTGCTTTTCTTTGTCGTCATCATCATCATCATCCGCTGGCGGCAATTGCCGCTGGGCTTTGAGCAGATAGTTTTCGACTTTGAGCAGCAATTTTTCACGCTCGCTGGCTTCGCGGTCAGCAGCGTTATCTAGCCTGTCATTCGTGCGCTCAAGCTCAAACGCTAGCCGTTGCACAAACGAGGTCAGTTCGCGCAACTCCCGCTGCTGATCCTTCAATGCTTGTTCCTGCTTTTCAGCCTTCTGCGCGAGCGTGGCGAAATACATGAACGCGTCATAGACTTTTTTCAACATTGAACATCGTCCTCATTTGCGCGAGCATCACCTGCGTCTCGGCCTGTAGCTGCAATCTTTCCGCTTCGGCTTGCTCCATTTTTTCCAACGACTCTTTCACCGTCTGCAGGCATTGATCCATCGCCATGCTCAACAGTGACGCATCGGCTTTAGTCATTTCCAGTTTGATCGTTTGTTCCATAACGCTTACCTCCATCCAGACTCTATCACAAACAACTCGCTCAGCCGCACGCCGGGAGCACCTCACGCCCGTACACCTCAACCGTCTGCTCTTCATCTCCGCACATCAGATAAATGTTGAATTGCGTCACGCCGGCTTCTTTCAATTCATTCAACCGCCGCACCTGCTCCGCCACCGGCCCAACCAGACAAAAGCGATCCACGACTTCATCCGTCACGAACTCTGCGTTGCTGCTGCCGACCTCGGCGTGATGCAAATAGTTATAGCCCTGCCGGTCGCGGATGAAGCCGGTCAATTCGGGCGGCAACTCTTCGGGTTTGTATTTCGACACCAGATCAACAACGTGGTTTGAAACCAAGGCAGGAAACCAACGTACGCGGTCGCGCGCCACAGCCAAATCATCCGACACCCACACGGGCGCAGCAGACATGACTTTGATCTTTGAAAAATCGCGGCCTGCTTCTTCAGCGCCTTCGCGCACGAAGTTCAAACACCACTTGATCAAATGCGGATCGGCGAATTGCAGAATCACGCCGTCGCCAATCTTGCCCGCGAGTTGCAGCGCCTTCGGGCCGTAACCCGCTACCCAAATCGGCGGCACGCCTGCGTCAGCCCACGGCATCTGAATGGACTTTTCTTCGTAAACAATCTGCTTGCCCCCACACAGATCGCGCACCGTTTGCACGCACTCTTCCAGCACCGCCAGTGTCACAGGCCGCTTGCCCATCACGCGCCGCGACGAATCGCCGCGTCCGATGCCGATGTCCATGCGCCCGCCCGAAATGCGATTCAACGTAGCGAACAAACTCGCCGTCACCGTCCAATCGCGCACCGCCGGGTTGGTTACGCACGGGCCGATGCGCATGCGTTCGGTGTTCGCCGCCATCAACGTCATCAGCGGAAACGGCTCCTGCCACAAGACGTGCGAATCGAACATCCAGCCGTAAGCAAAGCCCGCCGCTTCGGCTTGTCGCGTCAAGCTGACGATGCGCGGCGGCGGCATGTCGGGTTTAAAGGTGATTGCAAATTCCATCGTCGTGTCCTCGGTTGACTGTGTGAACTGCTTTCCAACTCAACTTTCTCCGCTCAAGGCCGAACGGCAATTTCGGCAAGCACAGAATGTTGTTTCAGCCATGCCTGCAAATCGGCCAATGCACTGAAATCTGGCGACGCATCACTGAGTTTTTCGATCTGCTCTAAAGGCAAAGCGCGGATGTGCGCTTGGGTTGCCTCGTCCAATAAACCGATGCGTCGCTGCAACTGCCGCAAGATCAGCGCGGCACTTCCTCGTTGCATGCCTTTTTGCATGCCAATGCGCTCGATGGAAGTCACATATTTCATTATTCGTTCCTCAAGGCCGAACCGCGATTTCAGAGGGTAAAGGATGTTGTTGCAACCACGCCGTCAAATCTGACAAATCGTTGAAGCCGAACACGGTCACAGCCAGTTCCTTCACTTGTTCCAGCGGCAACCCGCTGATGTGCGCTTGCGTAGCCTCATCCAACGTACCAAACCGCCATTGCAACTGGCGTAACGCGGTTTCCACTACGCCCATTTTGTGGCCTTTCTCTACGTCTCTTTGCGTGCGAATCCGTTCAATCGAAGTCACATATTTCATTTTTTGTTTCTCCTCGTATTCCGTCAGTTTCACTTCATACTCGCCCGCCAGATTATCCGGCAAAGTGAGTACCCAATCCAGAAAGCGGAACAGTCCGATGATTTCGCGTTTGCTGAAGCCGCGTTCGTAAAGCCGCCGCGTCAGATGCCATTTCGATTGTAACCGCGCTTGCGGGTCATTGCGCGTGCGCAGCGCGACCAGATGCGCCTGCGTGATGACCGCGAATGGATTACCGCTTTGCTCCAACTCATCCCAACGGTCAGCGTAATCCAACAGCTTCGCGGCGGAGAATTCAAACTGCAATTTGGTTCCGAGCAATTCCGTCCGATGAACGGCAGGCCGCCAGTTGTGTTCATCGTCAGACAGAATCACGAAGCTGGCGACGGGCGCATTGAAACGGTCGAGGATGCGAAAGTTGTATAGGTAAACCCGCGCGGTGAAATCAGTCTCGCGCTGGCCTTGCACTTCGAGATGGAGCAAGACCCAGAGTTCCTGCCCCGTCTTGAGCCAAACCTTGACGAGTTTATCGGCGACGCGACGACCAAGCGCAGCGTCGGCAGTGATCTTTTGCAGTTTCTTGTCGAGGAATTCATAACCGCGCGCCCAGTCAATCTGTGCGTGCGCGGCAGGAAAGTAAAACTCCATCGCGGCCTCGATAAAGAGGTCGAGTATGTCTTTCCACGGGCTGTCGTAATCAGCTTGATTCATCCTTTTATTTCCGCGCCGCCGCCCCCAACAACACTTGCCCCGGACGCGCCTCGGTCATCTTGCCGTCATCCAACACGACTACGCCGTTGACGATCACGTAACTGAATCCTTCGGCATATTGATGCGGCTCGGCAAAGGTAGCCTTGTCTCGCACGCGTTCAGGATCGAACACGACCACGTCCGCTTTCATCCCCGGACGCAACAGGCCACGGTCAGCGAAGCCCATGCGCCCGGCGGGCAGCGAACTCATCTTGCGCACGGCGTCTTCTAAACTCAGCACACGCTTTTCACGCACGTAAATATTCAGCACGCGCGCAAAGGTGCCGTAACTGCGCGGATGCGGCACGCCGCGTTTGGGTATCTCGATACCGCCGTCGGAAGCGATCATCGTCAACGGGTCTTTGAGGATGCGCACCAGATCGTCTTCGTTGATGGCGTGAAAGATGGCCGACGCACCGCCTTTGGCAACGAGTTCGAGCGCCGTTTCCGCCGCGTCTTCAAACGAAGTGGAACGCCCGCGTGCTTTGGTAATCTCGGCCAAGTTCTTGCCTTCCAGACTTTGATCCCAACTGCATCGCGCGATGTAAACGTTTTTGGCATCGCCACCGCCGCGATCAAACTTGATGTTCTCGACAACGGCGGCTTTGATTTTGGCGCGTGTGGCCGCGTCTTCCAATCGTTTGACCAGTTCGCGCTGTCCGCCTTCCTGCGACCATTGCGGCAAGAGCGCGACGAGGCCGGTACTCGACGCGGTGTATGGGTATTGATCTATCGTTACATCTACGCCACGGGCGCGGGCTGCGGCGACAAGGCGCAGGGTGTCGGAACTGCGGCCCCAGTTGTCTTTGCCGATGATCTTGTGATGCGTGACTTGCGTAGGCAGTCCGCCGCGCTCGCCGATGGCAATGGTTTCTTCGACGCTTTTCAGGACGCCCGCCGCTTCGTCGCGCATGTGCGAGGTGTGAATGCCACCCATTTGGCCGGCGACTTTCGCCAGTTCGATCACCTCTTCGGTCGGCGTGTAATTGCCGGGCACGTAAAACAAACCGGTACTCAAACCCAACGCGCCCTGTTCCATAGCTTCTTTGACCAACGCTTTCATTCGCTCGATTTCATCGGGTGTAGCGCGGCGATTGACCAGGCTGATGACCTTTTCGCGGATGGAGCCTTGCCCAACGAGCGCACCCATATTGATGGCGATGCGCGCTTGCCGGAGTTGATCGAAGAACGCTTTGAGCGGCAGCGGCGAACTGCCATCCGGCCCTTCAATCGCGGTGGTCACGCCTTGGCGAATGTAGTTCTCGGCTTTGGTCTCTTCAAAGATTTGTCGGCGCGCGTGCGAGTGCGTATCAATGAAACCGGGCGCGATGATTTGGCCGTTGGCTTCGATCACACGGCGGGCGGTGGCAGTGTCGAGGTTGCCTACGGCGGCAATGGTGTCGCCGCGCAAGGCTACGTCGCCGCGATACCAACTGTTGCCCGTGCCGTCCACGATGCGACCGTTGCGAATGAGCAGGTCGTAAGTTTGGGTTTGCGCTGAATACAAAACAGGCACAACCAACAGCGGTAAACAAAGAAGAAGTTTTCGCATAGGGCTTAATCCTCGGCTGATTGCTTGCTGCGCTTTTTCAACGACTTCAGCCATTTCTCAAAATCATTCAGGATGTCGTCTTGCTCTTCGTGTTGGCTGCGATTGAGAAATTCAGTCAGCTTGGCGCTGGTCAAAAACGGCAAGGCAAGGCTGGTTTTCACTTCGATATATTTCTCGCCCCTCAAGCGATAAATCACCAACCGCTTTTGATCGTAGTGCCAAACTTCAGGCACGCCGAGCGCGGCATAGATATGCAGCTTGCCGCCCGAAGCGTGATGCACATCTAATTCCACCGCAATGTCAGGCGGCGGGTCTTTTTCAAAATCAATGTCGAGCGGATTAGGTAACAGACTGGCGCTCAGCAAATAAAAGGAAGCATCCGGTTCATTCCCTTTCTCCTTTTTCCTCTTGCGCATCGTTGCCGAACCAGACCCAAGGATTTTGACGCGCATGATTAACCGAATGGTAGCCATCATGAACTTCAGTAAGTCCGCATACCGTTCGTGTCTCGCTGAGAGGCTCATAATTTGTAACTCCCTGTCGGAATAGCTGACACGCAATGAAGGCACGTCAACTAGCAACTTCATCAATTCTTCATATTCTTCCCAACTCGAATCTTGACTTGTCAGGGTCATGCCAGGCGGCAACTCAAGCGCCATCTGCGCTAACTTTTCTGCTTGATGCACGCTTACTTTTTTCAGGCTCGTCGCCGTTTGTTTGCTCATCGTTTACTCCTTACCCTTGCACTAACGACCCATAAGTATCAGGCCGCCGGTCACGGAAAAATTGCCACGTATTGCGCACTTCCCGAATCATATCCAGATTCAAATCGGCTACGACCAGCGCATCTTCGTCGCGCGCGGCTTGCGCGATGAGTTGGCCGCGCGGATCGCAGAAATAACTCTGCCCATAAAATTCGCCGATGTTCCAGGGCGCTTCGACGCCGACGCGATTGATCGCGCCGACGAAATAGCCGTTGGCCACGGCGTGCGCGGGCTGTTCGAGTTTCCAGAGGTATTCAGACAAGCCCGCTACCGTGGCCGAAGGATTGAAAACAATCTCAGCGCCATTCAAGCCCAAGGCGCGCGCGCCTTCGGGAAAGTGGCGGTCATAACAAATATAAACGCCGATGCGCGCAAAGGCTGTGTCGAAACACGGATAACCCAAATTACCCGGCTTGAAATAGAACTTCTCCCAGAAGCCCGGCGCGACGTGTGGGATGTGGTTCTTGCGGTACTTGCCCAGGTACTTGCCGTCGGCGTCAATCACGGCGGCGGTGTTGTAATAAACGCCCGTGATTTCCTCTTCGTAAATCGGCACGACGATGACCATGCCGTATTGCTTGGCCGCGTCCTGCATTAACTTGACCGTCGGGCCGTCGGGGATTTTCTCAACCGCTTCGTACCAGCGCGTTTGCTGTTCGGCGCAAAAATACGGCGTGGTGAAAACTTCCTGCATACACAAAATCTGTACGCCCTGTTTCGCCGCGTCGGCGATGTAGCCGAGATGTTTTTCGAGGTTGATGCGCTTGATGTCAGCGATGGGAGCATCAGCGGGCGCGGCGGTTCGCGCTTGAATCAATCCGCCTTTGACGATTCGTGCCATAAGGGTTCTCCTCTTGAATGATTAACCAACTGAGACGACAAACTCACGCATCGCCGAACGGCGTGCTTTTGCGCGCTTTGCCGACTCAAGCAATTCGCGGACGGTGACTATCAATTCGTCAAAGGCTTCCGGCGCATACAACGCTTCGCTATCCACGGGACAAACCCACGCCATCGGCCCAGTGACGCGCACCGAAACGCCGTCTTCTCCATATTCAAAGGTGGCAGGACGCCACTCCATTGTTGCTTTGTGCGTTTGGCAAATTGGAACTGAATCGTTTTTCATAAGTTACTTCCTACGTTTGCGCCGTTTGAATGGCGGGCTTTCCCACATAGATTCGTCGGGCAGATAAGCCGTTACGATAGCGATGTATGCCGGATTGGCATATTCACAAACGGCGTGTATGTAAATCACTGCCTGGCGCGACAGCGTAGTTGGGCCACAAACCAACACGCGCTTCACATCGGCGTATTCCTCAATGACCGTTCCGGCAAGGATGGCTTCGACAATGTCTTCGCGCGCAAAACCTTCTTTCAAAACATGCATCGCTACGTGACTGCTGAGTTTGTAATGCCCTTCGCGTACTTGCTCGCGGATGTCTTCAATCTCCATGCCTTACACTGCCTCACCTTGCGCGGTTGATTGCGGCGGAACCGCTTTCATCAAGACAAAATGAATCAGCGCCGCCGCGCCAAAGCCGACAAACCAACCGTAATCATAAAGCGGCTTCAGTGCGGGCACGAGCAAGCCAATCCATGCCAGCCCGCAACCGACAAGCGTCGCTACGACGGCACGCCAGTTCCAACCGATGGCATAAGTGTATGTGCCTTGCGTGCGATACAAATCAGCCAACACCAATTCCTTTTTCCGCACCAGCCAGTAATCAGCAATCAATACGCCTGCAATCGAACCCAGTCCGCCCGAATAACCGTTCAGCCAGGTGAAGATATATGCCGACGGATCAGCCAGCAGCTTCCACGGTTGCATCGCAATGCCGAGCAAGCCCGTAATCAAGCCGCCCGTGCGAAACGAAATCAGTTTGGGAAAAGCATTCGCAAAATCATTGGCGGGCGAGACGACGTTGGCCGCAATGTTCACCGCCAGCGTAGCCACTACCGCCGTAAACATTGAGAGCGCCACGACGAATACGTTGCTGAATTGGCCTACGACTTTGAGCGGATCCCACAGTTCTTCGGCTTTCAGGTGCGGATAGATCACCGTCGCCGCTGACGTAATCATCACACCCATCGCCGCAAAGATCGTCATCGTAGTGGGCAAGGCTACGACCTGGCCGATAGTCTGTTCGCGCTGGCTGCGCCCGAAGCGTGTGAAATCGGGCATATTCAACGATAGCGTCGCCCAGAATCCGATCATTGCCGTCAAGGAAGGAATGAATACCGGCCAGAATTCAGCGAGCGTACCGAACTTGCCCGAGTCACTGAGCAATACGCCTAAACCGCCTGCGCGCCAAAGCGCCCAGCCCAGCAAGATCGCCGTCATCACCAATACATAAGGCGCAGCCCAATTCTCGACGGCGCGCAACAAGTCCATGCCGCGATAGATGATCCAGATGTTCATCGCCCAGAACAGCAAGAACGACAGCCACTCCGTCACCGTATGCCCGCCAACCGCTCCGCCCAGTAAGGACTGCCAGTTCGGAATGATGGCTTTGAACAACGTGTGTAAGGCTTCGCCGCCAATCCACGCCTGTATGCCGAACCAACCGCACGCCACAATCGCGCGCATCAACGCGGGCAGATTCGAGCCGTAAACGCCGTAACTCGCTCGCGCGAACACCGGAAACGGGATGCCGTATTTCGTCCCCGGATGCGAGTTCAACAAAATCGGAATCAGCACAATCACGTTGCCCAGCAGAATCGTAATGAGCGCCTGCCACCAATTCATGCCCGCCGCGATCAAGCCGGACGAAAGCATATAAGTCGGGATGCAATGCGCCATCGAAATCCACAGCGCGGCATAGTTATAGGTCGTCCAATTGCGTTGGTTGATCGGCACGGGCGCGAGGTCTTCGTTATAAAGCGGGCTGGCTTGAATGGTTGTGTGGTCGCGCAATTCAACACGACCGTCGGGGTGATGAGTGGTTTCGGTTTCATGATGGGCTAGCATCGAAGTCCCTCAAGCTCACAGCTATTCGTCAATGGATGGATTTGGTTGGCCGCCTTCAAGGCGTTTCAGCAAATCGGCGATCTGCTGCTCTTTGCGTGCGAGTTCATTGCGGCTTTCTTCTAACGCCGTCTTTTGCACTTGCAGTAAAGTTTCTTTTTCTTCGATCACCGCGTCTTTGTCACGCAACAAGCGAGTAATCGTATGATCCACTTCGTCTTCCACATCCATGTGCCGGCGCAAGTCTTCGTCGGCAATGGCGCGCGTTAAACGGTCAACCATTTTTTTCACCAGCGGGTTTTTGGTTTCGCCAAAGTAACTCAGTTTGTGCGGGTCGTCGGTGCGATGTTTTTGACTGAATAACGATAAGACCTCTTCCAGCAAGGTGCGTGCCGCTTCCGGCAACAGCGGAATTTGAATCGTATAGCTTTCGTGATTGAGCAATTCGACGAAAGGCTCGCGCGGGCGCACGGCCAACACCGCACCCGTCAGCACATCCGTAACTTGATGATTCAGCTTAAAGACCGCCGGATAACCCTGTGTCAATTTGAAGCCCAGCAGATAGATCGTCACGATGGGCAAGGGTACGTTTTCAACCGAGCCATGCGCCGATGGCACGGCGTCTTCCTTGTGGTAATTGTCAGCGAGATAGCGGCGAAAGCGCATGATGTCGAGCAGGTGTTTGGCCTTCTGCAATTCGATCAGCACTTTGCGATGTTCGCCGGTCGCCGTTTTGATAACCGCTTTGAAATCGAGCCGGAAGATGTTGATGGAATGACTCGCCAGTTCGATGGTGGTTTCCTGCGGTTTGACTTCGATGCTGACGATTTCTTCGCCGAGAATTGTGGCGAGAAACTCGCGCGCCAGGTCGGTGTCTTCAAGCAGGTATTTGAAGACGCTGTCGTAAATGGGATTCGCAATTACTCTCATGATTTCCTCACTCATTCTCAGCTTACCCAAAACATCAACGCGCGCCCGTCTCTCCACGTTTCAAAAACTGTCCTGCGCCCGCCTGCCCTTTCCACTCGCCGTTTTCGACAATCACGTTGCCGCGCGAGAGTACGACTTCAGTCACGCCCTTGATCGTCCAGCCTTCATACGCGCTGTAATCCACGCGCATGTGATGCGTAGCCGCGCTGATCGTCTGTTCGCGGTTGGGATCAAACACGACGAGGTCGGCTTCCGAACCGACGGCAATCGTACCCTTGCGCGGAAACAGGCCGAAAATTTTCGCCGCCGCCGTCGAAGTCAGTTCGACAAAGCGGTTGAGGCTGATGCGGCCTTGGGCTACGCCGCCGTGGTAAATCAGACTCATGCGGTGTTCGACGCCGGGGCCGCCGTTGGGAATCTTGCTGAAATCCTTGAGGCCGAGTTCTTTCTGTTCTTTCATGCAAAACGGACAGTGGTCGGTCGAGATGACTTGCAGGTCGTTGCTGCGCAGCCCACGCCAGAGCAACTCCTGATTTTCTTTGCCGCGCAACGGCGGGGTCATCACGTATTTCGCACCTTCAAAATCTTCTTGCTCGTAAAGGCTGTAATCCAAAAACAAATATTGCGGACAGGTTTCGGCGTAAGCAGGCAAACCCAAGTCGCGCGCGTTCTGCACTTCCTTGAGCGCGTCGTAACAACTCAAATGCACAATGTAAACCGGTGACTCGGCCATCTCGGCAATCGCAATCGCACGATGTACGCCTTCGGCTTCAGCTTTGGTGGGCCGCGTCAGCGCGTGGTATTTCGGCGCAGTGTGTCCGGCGGCGAGCGCGCGTTTGACCAGTACGTCAATGACGACACCGTTTTCCGCGTGCATACAAATCAATCCGCCGTGTTCGCCCGCCTTCGTCATCGCCTTGAAGATCGTTCCATCGTCAACGAGAAACACGCCGGGATAAGCCATAAACAGCTTGAAGCTCGTCACGCCCTGATCTATCAGGCCTTTCATTTCGGGCAACCGTTCGTCAGGCAGATCGGTGCAGATCATGTGAAAACCGTAATCGGCCACCGCCTTGCCCTGCGCTTTGGCGAACCAGACATCTAGGGCTTCATTCAAGGCTTGCCCGTGTTGCTGCACCGCGAAATCAATGATGGTCGTCGTACCGCCCAACGCTGCCGCGCGCGTACCCGTCTCGAAATCATCGGACGAGAACGTGCCACCAAACGGCAAATCCAAGTGCGTATGCGGATCAATGCCGCCGGGGATGACGAGCTTGCCGCTGGCGTCAATCGTTTTGTCTACTTCGCCGACAAGGGCGGCGAGGTCTTTGCCGATGAGAGCGATGGTGTCGCCTTCGATCAGGATGTCGGCGGTGTAGGCATCAACGGCAGTGACGATGTGTCCGTTAGCAATCAAGGTTCTCATTGTTTCTGTTCCTCGCGATGGATGAAGGGTCTGGCGTATCTGAGTGCATGATTCACTAGCCTGTATGCAATCCAGGTGAAGGAGATAATGATCGGCACGACAACCGCTAATTCCCGCCAAGTAACGATGTGCGGCGGGCCGAAAGGATCATTGTCGTCTGCCATTTTAGAACCGCTGGGGTCTATCAAATCGAAGAATTCAATCGTTGCCAGCGTTCCAGCGATACACCATAAAAACAAGGCAAGACAGACTCCTAATGTGCCGCGCACTTTCATACTCATCTCCAATGCTGTCAGCGGTTCATCAAGGTTGACTGACATCGTTGGCACTCGGCAGGTCGCCGAATTGTTGGCGGTAGCGGGCCAGTTCAGCAATCAACTCAGCCGTCTGTTGTTGTGCGGCTTGCTGTGCCTGTTCTGCTTCTTGCAAACGCTGGCGCGCGATTTGTTCTGCACGTTCGACCTCCTGCAAACGCTGGCGTGCCGCCGCTGCTTCTTTGCCATTGGGTAGAAATTCGCCAGCCTGCGGATCAAACAACCGCAATGTCTCGCCGGTGTCCATTAAATCCAGCCCCAAAACTTCGCTGTGCATACGCCGCTCTTGCAGCGGGATGTTTTCATACCGCCCATCCTTTAGCCGATAGCCGACCAGTGCTTCGTCCAGATAATCGTATTCTGGGTCGAAAATGAAGTATTCCTGCACGCCCAGTTCCCGATACAAATCCCATTTGGTTTGCAAGTCTTCGCGCCAGGTTTTGCGCGAGGTTAGTTCAATGACAATTTGCGGCGCGACACCTTCTTCCCACAGTTTGTATATTCGTCGTTGTCCTTTCGGCACACCACGCACGACGAAAACATCCGGCGCGAAACATTTGGCCGGATTGCCTTCGACGTAATAGACCAGCAAGTTGCCGGAGACATAAACGTCAGGGTCATTACCGAAATGGTTATCCAAAGTGAAAACCAAATCAGCCAGCAGGTTGCGATGGACATCTGTTTCGGCCATCGGCTTCCCATCACTTTCAGGATAAATCGGCAGCGCCGCTTTCGTTGTTTGTGCGAACATAACTTATCCCTCGCTTTCAGACTTCACGTTTAGATAGTCGCCAACGCTTCATCCAACGCCGTCACCAACTCATCCGCATTATCCTTCGACATAATCAACGGCGGCCCCAACCGCACGCAGTTGCCATACAAGCCGCCCTTGCCCACCAACACACCGCGCTTTTTCGTTTCTTCAAACACCTTGACCACGGCCTGCGGATTTGGCTCTTTGGTCTTGCGGTCTTTGACGAATTCGAGCGCCTGCATCAGGCCCATGCCGCGCACATCGCCGATCACGTCGTACTTTTCCATCAAGCCCATCAACCGTTCGCGCAGATGATCGCCGACGACTTTGGCGTTGTGGGCCAGGTTTTCCTGCTCGATGACTTCAATCGTCGCCAACGCCGCGCGCGAGGTCACCGGGTTGCCGCCAAAGGTCGAGAACGTCAGCGTAGGCGTGGCGGCGGCCACTTCCGGCGTCGTAATCGTCCAGCCGATGGGCGAGCCGTTGGCCATGCCTTTGGCTGAAGTGATGATCTCGGGTTCAACGTCCCAATGCTCGATGCCGAACCATTTGTCGCCCGTGCGGCCCCAGCCGGTTTGGACTTCGTCAGCGATGAACACGCCGCCGTATTGGCGAATGATGGCGACGGCCTCTTTGAAATACTCCTTGGGCGGCGTGATGTAACCGCCCACGCCTAGAATCGGTTCGGCCATAAACGCGGCGATGTTGCCCGAGGTCGCCGTCTCGATCAGTTCTTTCATGTCCTTGGCGCAGGCCAGATCGCATTCGGGATAGGTCAGCTTGAACGGGCAGCGGTAACAATAAGGCGCGGGCGCGTGGTAATAACCGGGCACCTGGGTCGGCAACACTTTCCAAGACTTGTGCCCGCCCGCGCTTTGCGCAGCAGCGGAACGACCGCTGTAACCGTGGCGCAGCGTGATGATCTCTTGCCGTCCGGTGTAAAGCTTGGCCGCTTGCGTCGCTGTCTCGTCGGCCTCGGTGCCGCTGTTGGTGAAGAAGGATTTCTGTAGCTTGCCCGGCGCAATCTCGGCCAGTTTGGCGGCCAGTTGCGATTGCGGCGCGTTGGCATAAAGCGTCGAGGTATGGGTGATCTTTTGCACCTGATCAATGATGGCGGCGGTGACGTGCGGATTGACGTGGCCGACGCTGGTGGTCAGCACGCCGCCGAAACAATCGAGGTATTTGTTGCCCTGGTCGTCCCAGACGTGCATCCCTTGGCCGTGGTCGAGCGCGAGCGGCTCCTGGTAATACATCGTGACGGCGGGGAACAGATAATCTTTGTGTTGCTGGACGGTTGGATTTTCGCTGGCGCTCATAAATAACGTTGCTCCTTCTAGGTTTTGGCGATGATTCTGTTGGCGCTGGTCGAGCGTCAAAGATGAGGCGGATTATGGCATTGCCGGGCGCTTCCACCAATAGAAACGGGGGCACATCGTCAAAGCAGTTTGCTGGCAAGGGAATCACGGCAAAGGAATATCTGTTCCAGTCAATTTAGGAATGAACTGGAAATAACCCTGCCAAACCACGGGGGCACGGGGTACACGGGGGAAATCAACCAGCCTGCGCGGGCTTTCGCCGTGCTCCCAGTGTTCCTCGTGGTTGATTTGGCAGTGTTGTTTTCAAGCCATTCCTTAAGGTATTCCTTTGCCCGGATTCCTCTGCCAGATGCCGCCCAGAATCTTGCTGTAACCTGCCGAATCCGTTAGCCTCTCGCTCGTTATGATTTCCATTCCAATTCGCTCTGTGGTGTTGCGCCTGGCCTTGCTGTTGGCCCTGGCTGCCGCGTTGGGCTGGCTCGGCTGGACGCTTACGCGCGCGGCCATCGGCGACAGCATCAGCCGGTACGCTGAACGCAACCCGGAGCTGTCGAACGCAGCGCGCATGCAGGGCGCCGATACGGCGGTGGCGTATGCGCCACATGATCCGTTGGTGCGCTGGCAACGCGGCGGCATTTACCTGGCCGTCGCGGCTGATGAACAGGCAGAGCGCTTGCTGCCGGCGGCCATTGCCGAGTTGCGCGCGGCCACCCAGGCCAGCCCCAACGATCACCGCCTCTGGCTGACGCTCGGACGCGCGCTGGAACGCGAGGGCGCAATGCTTGCGGCGCGCGCGGCGTTTCAGCGCGCCGTCGAACTCGCGCCCAATCATTTCGATCCGCAATGGGGCCTGGGCAATCACCTGTTACGCGCGGGCGAAAGCGAAGCGGCTTTCGCCACCTTGCGCAAAGCCTTGCGGCAACGGCCCACCGCGATGCCGCTGATTTTCGATAACGCCTGGAATGTTTATGCAGGCGACAGCCGCGCCATCGTCAACGCGCTGGCCGACACCAACGCCACGCGCGCGCAACTGGCGGCGCTGTTTGGCGCGCGCAATCGTCTCGAAGACGCGCTGCAACTCTGGCGCGATAACGGCCCGCATACGCCCGCCGCGACGCGCCAGTTGGCCGAAGCGCTGACCAACGCCGGGCATTTCAAAGCCGCCTATGACCTCTGGCGCGCGGCCAAAGACGGCACGCTGCCGCCGCTCGATAACAATTCCCTGCTGGCCAATGGCGGTTTTGAAGAGAATTTCGATCCGGCTTCGACCTTGCCGCTGCTGAGTTGGCACAGCACGCCCGGCGCCACCGTCAACGTCACGCTCGATCAACAAACGCGCGCCGCCGGGCAATTGAGCCTGCGCTTCCGCTTTGACCAACAAGACAACCTGACGCTGATCCTGGCCGCGCAAACCGCGCCGGTGCAGCCGAACACGAATTACTGCCTGAGCTTTGCGGCCCGCACCGAAGCCTTGCAAAGCCTGAGCACGCCGCTGGTCGGTGTGAGCGATGCGGCCGCTGACAAACGCTTGAACGTGGCCGCGCCGCCCTTGCCCAACGGCACGGCGGAATGGCAAACAACCACGCTGCGCTTTGCCACCAAACCCGCCACCGAAGCCGTCACCGTGCGCGTGATTCGGTTGCCGTGTGCCGAACCGCCGTGCCCGCTGACGGGACGGTTGTGGCTGGATGATTTCAAATTGACTGAATGTCCAAAATAACCTTCCCAGTAGAGTAGGGGAGGGTTTCCGCCTCCCCCCCTCGTCAAACCGGACGTGCAGATTTCCCGCATCCGGCTTTCCCGGCGGCCTTCGCCGGAGACTCTGCAGGTCACAGGTACTTCAAGCCCAAACGCCTGAAGAAGTCTGTGTAGCTTTCGTTTTCGCGCGGTTGCAT
>JANOWX010001132.1:0-3939 GCA_031418175.1 Acidobacteriota bacterium
AATTTTTACCAAAAAAAAACATAAAAAAATTTTTTTTTGGGGTGTTTTTTTTATACCTAAACCCCCCCCCCACCACACTTTGCGTAAGTCCTAGCAGCGTAACTACTGAGCATGCCGACACGCCAAAAAATCTATTTCTCGATGGCCGCCCTGCTGGCGCTGCTGATTGGCGGCACGCTTGGTTACCATTTCATCGAAGACTGGCCGCTGTTTGACGGCTTGTATATGACCGTCATCACGCTGGCGACCATCGGTTACGGCGAGGTGCGTGAGCTCTCGCAAGCGGGCCGCGCGTTCACGATTATCTTGATTGTTTTTGGCGTGGCGTTCTTTGGCTTCCTGCTCTCGACCCTGACGCAGGCGCTGATCGAGAGCGAGATCGCCAACACCCTAGGGAGGCGCAGAGTGTTTCGTGACATCAGCCAACTGAAAAACCACTACATCCTATGCGGCGCCGGCAAGGTCGGCCTGCGCATCATTGATGAGATCAAAAAGAAGGGCGAAGAGTTCGTCATCATCGAACGCGATGAAGCGGTGGCCGAACGGCTGTTGACTCAGGGCCACCTGGTGCTGCTCGGCGACGCCACCGACGAAGCCGTGCTGGAAGGCGCCCGCGTGGCGACCGCGCGCGCCTTGATCACGGCTGCGTCCAGCGACCCTGAAAATGTTTACATCGCGTTGACGGCGCGCGGCATGAATCCCGAGTTGTACATCGTCTCGCGCGCCACCGATGCCCACGCCGAACGCCAGTTGATGCGCGCCGGCGCGAACAAAGTCGTTTCGCCCGCGCTGATCGCCAGCCATCGCATGGCCCAGGCGGCTTTGTCGCCGGCCGTGGCGGACTTTCTAGAATTAACCACGATGACCGAATCGCTCGACCTGCATTTCGATCAGATTCGCATCGCCGCCGGTTCCCCGCTCGACGGGCAAAAGATCAAGGAGGCGAACATTCGTTCGGAATACGACGTGATGCTGGTCGCCATCACCCCGGCGCAGGGCGCGATGATCTTCAATCCGATTGGCGAACAAACGTTGCACGCGGGCGATATGTTAATCGCCATCGGGAATCGTGCGGGGTTGAGCCAGTTGGCGCGCGTGGCCGCCGCGCAACGCAAGCTGTAAGTTTGTTGCGCATTGAGCGGCTGCAAAAGTTTGGGTTACACTGCGCGTCGCCAGCGGGCGAATGAGCGCCCGCCGCGCATCAACGAGGAAAACGACATGTCCGGAACAATGACCGAAATGGTCTATCAACCAGCCCCGCAACCAGTGCTTCAGCCGCCCTTTCAGCAGGAGGCTTTCGACTGGGACGATTACTACGCGCACGTCGTGACGGAGGATGACGAACCCGTGGATAGTATCTATGCCGAAAAACAACAGCGGCTGTTGGCGGAACCGCTTTATGACGCGTGGACGCCGCCCGGCCAGCCCCCGCGCATCTTTCTGGCGGCGGTCAATGTCGGCGTCTTCGGCGCGCCGGGTGAGCCACCCATCGTGCCCGATTTTTTCCTGAGCCTGGATGTCAAACCGCATCCGCTCTTGCACGAGAAACGCCATCGTTCGTATTTCATCCGCGAGTTCGGCAAACCGCCCGAGGTCGCGGTCGAGATTGTCTCGAACAAAGAAGGCGGCGAATTGAGCAGCAAGCTCGACCGTTACGCCGAACTGGGCGTGCGCTACTACGTGGTCTTCGATCCCTTGTGCGAGTTGAGCCGCGAGACCTTGCAAGTATTTGAATTGACCGCTGGCGCTTATCAACGACGCGGCGATTTGACGCTGCCCGAAGTTGGCCTGGGCCTGGTGCTGTGGGAAGGCGGCTATGAAGGCTATCAGGATGTGTGGTTGCGCTGGACGACGCCCGCGCAGGGCTTGCTCCCGCTCGGTCAGGAACGCGCCGCGCAGGCTGAAGACCGCGCCGCACAGGCCGCAGACCGCGCCGCACAGGCGGAAGACCGCGCCGCACAGGCCGAAGACCGCGCCGCCCGCTTGGTTGCTCAATTGCGCGCGCTGGGCCTTGAGCCGGAATAACCGCGCGCCGTGAAACGGCTTGCCATCGGCAAGGCCGCCTGAGTAACATACGCGCCGTCCCAAGCGCTCCCTGGTTTTGACATTCCCCCCTCTTCGACACGCGGCTGCGCGAAGCGCCGCGTCTGCGACACGCGAACCGAAGACTCCTGATTTTATGAAGCTCCCTTCGCTCCTGAATTTAGTCACAGATGATCTGGCCATTGACCTCGGCACATCGCGCACGCGGGTCTTTGCGCGCGGCCGCGGTATCGTGGTGAACGAGCCGTCGCTGATGGCGTATGACATGCCCTCGCGCGAAGTCGTCGCCGTCGGACTGGAAGCACTCGAACTCGAAGGCCGCGCTTCCGAAGACATTCAAATCATCAGCCCCTTGCAAGACGGCGTCGTCGCCGATTCCACCTTCGCCGGAAAATTGCTGAGCAACTATTTGAAGAAAGCCCGCGACGGGCGTTCGAGCATCTCGCGCCGCGTGCTGATTTCGGTGGCTTCGGACGCCAGCGACATCGAGCAGTACGCGCTGCGTTATGCTTCCAAAGAGGCGGGCGTCACCAACGTCCATTTCATCAACAAAGGCCTGGTCACGATTCTGGGCGCGGGCATTGATCCCGACGATCAACGCGCGACGCTGGTGATGGATGTGGGCGCGGGCACGACGACGATTGCCGCGATGGTGCACAACCACCTGATTTTCACGCGCACCTTGCGGCTGGGCGGCAACGATATGGACAAGGCGCTGGTCGAGATGGTCAAGGCCAACCACAACCTGCACGTCGGGCCGCGCACCGCCGAACGCGTCAAGATCGAACTGGGCTGCGCCGTGCCGCTTGATCAGGAACAGACCACGATGGTCAAAGGGCGCAGCGCCGTCAACGGTCATCCCGAAATGGCCTTCGTCAACAGCATCGAAATTCACGAGGCCATCGAACCGGTCGTCGCGCGCATCAGCCGCGCCCTGCAGGACGCGCTGGAATCGCTGCCGCCCGAAGCCTCCGGCGATATTTATGATCGCGGCATCATTCTGGCGGGCGGCGCTTCGCTGCTCACGGGCTTTGACGAACGGATGATGAAAGACACTGAATTGGCCGTCTCACTCACCGAAAGCCCGGCGCGCGCGGTGATTCGCGGACTGGGAATGTTATATGAAAATCCGCTCGCGTTACGGCGGGCGATTTTGAAAGGGGACTAGCCGCAAACAGGGCCGCCAGCGTGTTGCGACGTTGGCGGCCCTTTTGCGCTCTGTACACGGCAGGCTGGCGACGACGCCAAAGAGGATTTGCCGATGAATGGAAGAGTACTGGTTCTGAATTCCACCTACGAGCCGATCAATGTCTGTACGACGCGCCGCGCCATCGTGATGATCCTCAAAGGCATCGCGCGCACCGAAGAGAAACACGCCCAGCATTACCGCTCTTCGCACACGCACATCCACGTGCCCTCGGTCATACGCCTGACGCAATACGTGCACATCCCGTATGAACGCAAGAGCCTCTCGCGCAAAAACATCCTGCTGCGCGACCATTACATCTGCCAATACTGCAGCCGCGTGCTGCCCACCGCCGAATTGACGCTCGACCACGTGATTCCGAAATCGCGCGGCGGCGGTTCGGGCTGGGACAATCTGGTGACCTGCTGCAAACGCTGCAACAACCGCAAAGGCAACCTGCTGCCCGAAGAAGCCGGCATGCGCCTGCTCAAACGTCCGCAATCATTCAGCCACAACGTCAACCGCCAGATCATGCGTTATCTGGGCCGCAGCGATGAGGCGTGGCGGAAATACTTATTTTATGAATCATAGCTGCCTGACCCTGGGTACGCAGCGCTTCCAGCGTGCGGGCTCGGCGGCTGACATCTTCCTTCCGGCAGGAAAAGGTCTGATGCCAAGCCCGCACGCTGGAAGCGCTGCGTACCCAGGCT
>JANOWX010001133.1:0-6807 GCA_031418175.1 Acidobacteriota bacterium
GAATGTTGGTCGTGTCGGTGAAAGCGATGCCGCTGCCCGTGCCGCCGGTGTCCATCGTCTTCGACCAGGTGTAATGCGCGAGAAACGACAGGCCTTGCGTGAAGCGTTTTTGCAGGCTCAGTTGCAGGCCGTTGTACGACGAGCCGCCCAGGTTCGCCAGCGGGCGCGAATAGTTAATCGTCGAGTATTGCGGGAAGGGGCGCAGCAACGCGCTGCGCGCCACCGTCGCGCGGCTCAGCGCCGAGAGCGGATCGGTGATGACGCCGAAAAACGGATTCGTCACCAGTTGCGCCAGTGCCGTGTTGCCCAGCGCCTGATGCGACGGATCGAGTTGGTTCAGGTTGAAGCTGTTCAGCGGCAAGCGCACGCCGTGGCTGCCGACGTAGGCCGCCTGCGCGATCAGGCTGCGGCCGATTTGCCGTTGCACCGCGACGTTCCAGAGTTGGTTATAGGAACTGGCGATGCGGTCTTCGACGGCGGTGATGCCCTGGCCCAGCAACGACGACGCGCCGCGCGATTTGCCGATGATCGCCGGAATGCCCGTGGGGAATGGGTTGCTGAGCGAATTGGTGGGAACGCGTGGGTTGGGCTGGTCGCTGCTGATCGTGTAGTTGAAGCCGACCGAGCCGAGCACTTCGACCGAGACGGGCAAGTAAGTCAGCGCGTAACCGCCGCGCACGACGGTCTTCTGATTCAATTGCCAGGCCACCCCCAAACGCGGCGCAAAGCGTTTTTTATCCGCCGCCCATTCGTTCTCGCCCTTGTCCAGGTAACGCAACAGGCCGTTGACATCGCGGCCCAGCGCGGCCTTGACGGCGGGCGTGTTGACTGGCGAGGGCGCGCGGAAATCAAACGAGGTCAGCCGGTCGCTCGATTCGCCCGTGCCCGTTTCCAAATCCCAGCGCAAGCCCAAATTCAAAGTCAGGTTGCGCCGCACGCGCCAATCGTCCTGCAAAAAGCCCGCCGCGTAATGGTGATAGATCGTCAGCGGCGTGCCGTATTCATAAACCGCCTGATTCGCGCCCGACGAATAGGCGCCGAGCAGGAACGATGCCAAGCCCCAGCCGCTGGTCGCCGTACCGACGTTCGGATCGGCCTGGGTGTAGGCGGAGTTGAAGCTGAAATTGCCCGTCGTGTCGAAGACCTGGAACGGATGGAAGCGGATCAAGCGGTATTCAAAACCGGGCTTGAGCGTGTGACGGCCCCAGACCTTCGTCACCGTATCGGCAACCGTCGTCGTGTCGCGCGGCTGATTGTTGAAGCCGCGCGAGCCGAGCGCCGAATAGCTGAAGCCATTCGCCCCGATGTTGAAGGTCGGGAATTGCAACACCGCCGCGTTGTCGCGCAAATACGCCGGCAGGCCCAGCGTCGTCGGGTCGAAGCCCGTCCCGAACGGCACCTGGTTCGCGTGCGAGCGCACATAGCCGTAACGGAAGTTGTTGAAGAGCGAATTGCTCAACGTGTAGGAATGGTTGATGACCGCGTGCGTGAACTTGTCAATCACCACGCGCCCGTTGCCCGCGATGTTGCCCAGCGGATTGAATTGTTCGTCGTCGCGCCGCATGCGCGTCCAACGCACGTAAACATTCTGCTTCGACGAGAAGTTGTGATCCACGCGCAGCGAGTAGTAATTCTGATCGAGAATGTTCGTGCCCGCCGCGACGTAGTTGTTCGAGCCGCCCGCATCATCGGGCGTGCGGTTGGGCGTGGGAAAGAATTTGAGCGCCGCCACGGCCACCGGATCGCAAAATGGTTTGCCGGTGCCAGGATTGAGCGCCGCGCAGTTGATCTTGTTGCCGGCGAATTGATCGCGCACGAATTGCGTCGTGCTGCCGGGCGCATTGCGCGTCGTCCAGGGGTCATAAATCGCAATCAACGCGCCCGCGCGATTGCGCGTGTCAGAAAAATCGCCGCTGCGTTGCGCCAGCGTCGGCACCGTCAGCAGCGTGCCCACCGGATCACGGTTGCGGCGGCCTTCGTAGTTGAAGAAGAAAAACGTCTTGTTGTGGCCGTCGTAAATTTTCGGGATGTCCACCGGCCCGCTGAAATCCGCGCCGAAATGATTGCGGCGGTTGCTGACGCGCGCGATGCGGTTGCGATTGTTGAACCAGCCGTTGGCGTTGAATTCGCTGTTCTGATGAAAATCGAACACCGAGCCGTGATAACGGTTGCCGCCGGGCCGCGTCGCATAGGTCACCACACCGCCACCCGTGCGCCCGTATTCAGCCGAAAGCGCGCCGCTCACGACTTTGAATTCCTGCACCGCGCGCGCGGGCGGCGTTGCGCCCACGCCGTTGAAATCGCCGATGGTGTTGGCCACGCCGTCCACCAGCACGTCATTGGTGCTGCCGCGTCCGCCGTTGACCGAAAAGTTCGAATCGAAAAAGCTGCGATTGCCGATCAAACCGATGGCCGCCGGATTGCCCGGATTGCCCGACACGACGCCCGGCAAAATCTGCACCAATTGCATTACGTTCTGGTCAATCAGCGGCAGGTTCTCGACCAGCTTCTGCTCGACGCCCTGATCCAACGCGGACGATTCGGTTTGCAACAGCACGGCGGCCGAAGAGACTTCGACCGTCTGTTCGGTGCCGCCGACGGTCAGTTGCAAATCCACAATGGCGCGCTGACCGATTTCCAGCCGCAGCCCTTGCTTGGTCAGCTTCTGAAAGCCCTGCGCCTCGGCGCTGACAGTGAATTCGCCCGGCTGCAAGCCCGGCACGAAATAAGCGCCCGTGTCGCTGGTCGTGACGGTTTTGGCCACGCCAGTGCGCACGTCGGTGACGATGACTTTGGCATTGGCGAGCACCGCGCCTTGCGGGTCGGTCACCGTGCCGGTCAGGATCGCCGACGTGTCTTGCGCCCACGTGGTCAGGGCGCAGAGCAGTGTCAGGATCAAACTGCCTGCTAGTTTTTTCATTTGCATAAGTACCTCCAAAGGACTCTGACGAATTTCAAATTGCGAATTTGAAATTTGAGATGGGTTTAACGGCCTTGCCGTTTCAATTGAATCGTCGCCTGATAGCGGTCGCCGCGATAGACCGAGCGCACCAGTTCGATCACGGTTTCGTCAGCGGCGTAAACCGTCCGCTGCACCACCAGCACCGCCGCGCGCGGCTTGATCGAAAGCGCCGCCGCCTCTTTAGTTGTCGCACAAGCGGCCTCCAATACTTCATCCGCGCGCGCCGGTTGCACGCCGTAACGCTGCTCCAAAATCTGATACAGCGAGCCGCGCTCGACCTCGGCGCGTTTCAACTGCGGGCACAGATGCGCGGGCAGTAAACAGGTTTCGTAAGCCATCGGCACACGGTCAGCCAGCCGCAAGCGCGTCAACTCGAACGCTTCCTCGCCCTCGGCCAGTTGCAGCTTCAACGCCACCGCCGCCTCGGGCCTGAAGCGCCGGAACGCGAGCAGCCGTGAACCGGGCGCCAAGCCGCGCCGCCGCATGTCTTCGCTGAAGCCGAGCAACTGCCGGGTGTGCACGTTCAACTTCGGCTCGGCCACAAAGGTGCCGCGCCCGCGTTCGGAATAAATCAGCCCTTCGTCGCGCAACGCGCTCAGGGCCTGGCGCGCGGTCATGCGGCTGACGCCCAGGCTTTCTGAAAGTTCGCGTTCGGAGATGGCCGCGCCCGGCGTCAGTTCCCCGCCCGCGATGCGGCGGCGCAAGGCCTGTTCGATTTGGTGATAGAGCGGCGTGAAGCTCTGTTTGTTCAGCTTGACACCGTTGCCCAGCAGTTCGTTCGACATACGCCACCCAGCTTGTTCGTGTCGGTTGCGGTTCAGCCTGGCAAAGCCATAGCTCGTCAGTCGGTCAGTTGATTGAATGTCTAGTGGACTAGACCACTTTATATGCCCGTCAGCGCCGAGGCGTCAAGTCAGTTCAACGCACACACAGAAAAAACCAAGTCAGCGCCAGCGTTGAGACTTGGCGGTCAACGGGGTAAAGTTGGGCTATGGAAACAGGATTGTCAGACACTTCGCCGGAAGCGGAAAAGATCATGATCGAAGGCTATCGCCGCATGCCTGCCTGGCAAAAGCTGCGCCTTGTGGAGGATTTGAACCGCACGGTGGAGCAATTGGCGCTCGGCGATTTGCGGCGGCGCTATCCGCAGGCCGATGAACACGAGTTGAAGCTGCGCCTGGCCGCGCGCTATCTGGAACCGGACTTGATGCGCCGGGTCTTTGGCTGGGACCCGGCAGCGGAGGGCTATTGATGTTGACCGACGCCTTTTTGGTCGCACACATCGTGGCGCGCACCTTTGAACAACTGGGCGTGGACTATTTGATTGGCGGCTCGCTGGCAAGCTCGATCTATGGCACGCCGCGTTCGACCCAAGACGTGGATTTTGTCGCGGACTTGCGCGAAGAACACATCCCAGCCCTGGTCGCCGCGCTGGAACCGGATTTTCACATAGACGCCGAAGCCCTGCGCCGCGCGATTCGTTCACAACGCTCCACCAATCTGATTCATTTGGCGACGATGTACAAAGCGGACATCTTCATTTTGAAGGCGCACCCGCACGCCCGCGAAGAGATGCGCCGCCGTAAACTTGAACCACTCGGCAGCGATGCCAAAGCGCCCGCCGTTTACTTCAGCACGGCGGAAGACATCGTGCTAGAAAAACTGCTTTGGTTCGTGAAAGGCGGGGGTACTTCTGACAAACAGTGGACGGATATAAGCAATGTGCTGAAACATCAAATACCCACACTAGATCAGGTTTACCTGCAACATTGGGCCGCCGAATTGGGCCTCACCGACTTGCTCACCCAAGCCTTGCAAGCCGCCCAACTCCCGCCCAGCAACACGGCCAGCTAACGCACGTCGAGAAAAAACCGCTTCAAGCGCGCCGGCGCTACGCCCAGCCAATAACCCAGCCGCAACGCATACATCAGCAAGCCCGTCCGCACTAATCCGTATTGCTGCCAACGGCGCGGCGACACGGTCACACGTTGCGGCAACACGGCGACACAGCCCACACGTTTGAGCGCGGCGAATAGCTCAACATCCTCCATCAACGGCAAGTCCCGATAGCCGCCCAATTGCTCGAACAGCGCGCGCCGCACAAAGAGCGCCTGATCGCCGGTCGCCGTCTGAAACCAGCGCGTGCGCCAATTGACGCCCCAGGCATAGAGGCGATAGGCGTGTGACACACTGGCGGGAAAGGCGAATTCAAAACACCCGCCCACCACACGCTCATCACGCAACGCCTGTCGAATGCCGGCCAGCGCGGTCAACGGCAAGCGCACATCCGCGTGCAAAAACAACAACACTTCGCCACTGGCCGCCGCCGCGCCGGCGTTCATCTGCAACGCCCGGCTGGCGCGTCCGAGTTCCAGCACACGCGCCGCGCCTTGCTGCCGCGCCAACTCCAACGTGCCATCATTGCTGCCGCCATCCACAACGATAATCTCGGCGGCCTCGGGCAGGCACGCCAGTTCACGCAGCAGTGTTTGAATCTGCGGCGCTTCATTCAGTACCGGGATGATGATGCTGATGGCAGGTGTTTGCGGCACGCGGCGAACCTCGTTTACTGAGCGGATAAAATGCCTTTGAAGTAATCCGCAAGATGCCGCAGAGGCGCGCGGCTTGGCAAATCAACATTGCGCACTGCGCCGCTGACTCCGTATAATCCGCCCACTGATTCACATCCCATGATGATTCAACCAACAATTCAAACTACGCGGTGCAAAGAAAAAGACAGCAGAGCTTTTGCGATCACCCCCCAACGGAGCTAACGCTGGATGAAGCAAACTGTATTTGCGCGCCTCACTCGCAGGCGCCCTGAGCGGTATCAATGGCGGCAGACCTTCGCGGCAATGGTGCAAGCGGCGTTTGTCGAAGCCCATCAATTCGAGATCACCCAACCGCAAATCAGGATTCCCAAACTGCCGCACGCCTTTCACGGCCTACGGCTGGCGCAGCTTTCCGACCTGCATCACAGCCCCTTTCTGAGCGACGCCGAGATCGCCGAAGCCGTGCGCCACACCAACGCCTTGCAGCCCGATTTGATCGTGCTCACAGGCGATTACATTTCGCACGCGCGCGAATACATCGGCGCGTGCGCGCGCACGCTGGGCGAACTGCGCGCACCATTGGGCGTTTTCGCCGTGCTGGGCAATCACGATCATTGGACGGACGGCCCGCAGATGGCGGCGGCCTTGCACGAACAAGGCATTCGCGTGTTGACCAACGAGAACCTCAAACTCGAACGCGGCGGTGCACACATTCGCTTGTTGGGCATTGACGACATCTTGACCAAGCAAGCCGATTTCCCGTTAGCGCTGGTCGGCACCACACGCGATGAAACGCGCATCCTGCTCTCGCACAACCCCACCATCATCCGCGAAGCCGCGCGCGCCGGCATTGATCTCGTCCTGTCGGGCCACACACACGGCGGCCAAATCAATTGGCGTCTATTGACCGGACGCGAGGAGCGCCGCCGCTGGCTGGTGCGCAAAAGCCGCCGTTTCATGCGTGGCCATTCGCAATTGGGCGAGACGCAAATTTATGTCAATCGCGGCCTGGGCACGGTGATCGCGCCGCTGCGCTATGGCTGCCCGCCTGAAATTACGTTATTGGAATTGCGTTCTTTTTGAGTAACTGAGGACTTGCTTCGATGAAACAACCGCTGCCCCTGCTTACGCTGTTCGTACTGCTTTCGCTGAATGCTGTTGCGCAAACGCCCGGCTTCGCCGATGCGGTGTTGGGCCGCTGGGATTTGACTGTGCAAGGCGCGGATGGCGTGAGTTACCCGTCGTGGCTGGAAGTGCGGTTGCGCAAAGAGAACGAGTTGATGGCGAGCTTCG
>JANOWX010001134.1:0-16846 GCA_031418175.1 Acidobacteriota bacterium
GGGGTTGTGTGGGGGTGGGGGGGGCGCACTTTTTTTGTGGGGGGGGGCGCACATATGGCCCGCCCCGCCAATGTCTATTGCTTCGGTTGCAGCAATCCGAGCTTTACCTCTCAAACGTGTTGATCAATCAGGATTGGGTTGCCGTCAGGATCCAGCACCGTAAAACTGGCGGGGCCTGTCGTTTTCTCGTCCGCCTCGGTCACGAGCTTTACGCCCTGCGCCTTTAACTGTTTCTGTAGTTCGCGCACATCGGTGAATGTCTCCAACTTCTGGGCATTTTGGTCCCACCCAGGGTTGAAGGTTAGCATATTCCGCTCAAACATCCCTTGAAACAGGCCGATCACGTGGTTTCCGTTTTTCAGGATCAGCCAGTTCTGCGCAATGTCGCCGTGGAAGACCTTGAAACCGAGCTTCTCATAAAAGTCCTTCGAAGCCTTGATGTCCTTCACCGTCAAACTCACTGAAAAAGCGCCGAGTTCCATACGTTTCTCCTTTGGTGGCCCATTTGGGGTTTGGATGTTTTTGGTGTTTTGGGCGGTGGCAGGCAAACCGCGCAAGAGCGCGCCCGCCAGCATTGCCAGCAAAAGCAGGCCGCACAACCGCGGTGCCGTTAAGATGTAAACAGATTTCATCGCTTTACCTCAGTGCCTGAATCGGCACGCAACCGTCAATGTCAAAAGTTGTCCAGCCGATCTCTTCCGGCAGTTTCAGAAAGATTTCCATGCCCGGTTGATCGGCGGGTTGATAGCCGCTCGCCGGCAGCCACACTTTGAAAAAGTAATTCCACGCCTGATCGAATTTTTGGATGTCGCCCACGCAATGATGCACCGCATACGTCGTGGCGGGAATCGTTCGCACGTTAATCTCGCCGGCGGGTTTCACCGCTTCGTCAACGGTCAGGCAGAAGTCGTAGCTGCACTTCGCCAGCGGGGTGATTTCAGGATCGTCGGGCGACATCCCGATGACCTGTGTGCCGGGCTTAAGCAAATCGTTGGCGCGTGCCCAGGCCATCAATCGGGCATACGCATCCATGCCTGGTTGCATATCGAGATACAGCCCGAAACAACGAATGTACGCTATGTGCAACGCCGACATTGACACGATGCGCACCGGAAAATCCATCCCAAGTTCGTCCGCCGGAAATTCTTGCAGATAGTAGCGCGAACCGGGCAGGGTCGTTTGACCGATCTTGCTGTTTTTGAGGAAGGCTTCGAGTTCGATCTTGCCGGGGCTGACGCCGCACTGTTTCTTGAACGTGCGCGAGAAATTGGAAAGCGAATTGAACCCGCACTCGATTGCGATGTCGGTCAGTGAGTAACGCGGTTGATAGCGCAACAGGCGCACGGCCTTTTCCACCCGCAAGCGCGTGATGAATTCGTTGAGCGATTCGTTCATCAGCGCGCGAAAGACGCGATGAAAGTGGAACTCGGAGAAGTTGGCGACGGCGGCCAACTGGCTGAGCGAAAGCTCTTCGGCCAGGTTTTCGGTGATGTGATCAATAACGCGGTTGATGCGCGCTTGGTAAATCTGGTGGCTGGCATCCTTTTTGGGAACGGTCATATCGTCGCTCGCTTAGGCGTATTCAATCGCTGAACCCGAACGCGGCATGGGCGCGTCCACCATATTCAACAAGCTGTACACACTGACGGCGCGTTCGGCCATGCGTTCGACCGAATAGTGTTCGCGCACGCCCGCGAAGCCGCGCCGCGCCAGATCGCGCGCCTGTTCGGGATTGCGCCAAAGTTCGTGAAGCTGGTCGGCCAGACTCGCCGCATTGTCCGGTTCGCACAACAATCCGCCGCCGGTGGTTTCGATCATTTCGACAAACGAGCCGCGCCGGGGTTGCACAACGGGGATGCCGTTGGCAAAGGCTTCCAACACGGGCAAGCCCTTCGATTCGTCAAAGGTCGTGGGCATCGAAAACACGTCAATGCTTTGCAGGAAGCGCAACTTGTCTTCGCGTTCGAGCGTGCCGTGGTAGCGGAACTCCGCGCCGTAACCGGCGGCCTGCAACTTGGCTTCGATTGCGCGCAGATAGCCGTGATGTTCGGGCGCGAGATACCCGGCAGCTTCCAAACGCGCGGCAGGGAAGCCGTCGCGCTGGCGCAGTTGAATGTAAGCGTCGGCCAGCAAGTGCAAGCCCTTTTCCGGCGCGATGCGGGCGAAATAGCCGATGGTCAGGGGTTCGTGGCGCGGCCAATGTTGTGGCGGTTGGCAGCAAGCGTAGTCTTTGAGATTCAAACCAAGCGGCATAACTTTGATTTTCTCGCGCGGGATGTGCAGCAATTCCGCCATCATCGTCGCGGCGAAGTGGCTGACGGCGATGAAGCAATCAATGTGCTGGGCGTTTTCACGAATCAGCGCCAGCGCCTGGCTGCGGTACGGTTCGCGCAAACCATTGATGAAAAAGTCTTCGCCCTGCAAGGTGCAACAGAGCGGCGCGCGCAAGGCTTCCTTGATCGGTTTCGCCAACCCGCTGAGCATCGAATTTTGCAGATCAACGACATCGAAGGGCGGCTGTGTTTTCAGCCAGTCGAGCAGCTTGAAGACCTCTTTGCGCTGATGCCCGTGTTCGCCCTGCAACATCGAGACGGTCAATTCGCCCAGGGCCTGCGGGTCAACGGGGATGGAGCTTTTGGCGGCTTGTTTGAGCGCGAACGGCGAATCCAACAGTTTATCGAGCCAGCGCGGGCTGTGGCGGAAGAGTGCCGAATGCTGTTCGAGATAAACACTGATGCCGCCAAACAAAACTTTCTCCTGGCTGACATTCGGCTCGTCGGTGCGCGTCGGCGTGTAAAGCGGCACGAGCATGACATCGTGGCCTTGCCGCAATAGTTCGGTGGCAAGCGCGTTGTCGCGCAAACAACTGCCACAATACATGCCGGCGGCGCCGGCGGTGAAATAGAGGATGCGCATAATTTGAGCGAGAGACGGTTCAGCCTTTGCCTTTGCGCAGGTCGCTTTGGCGCAACGCTTCAGCGACATAAAAGTGAACTACTTGTCCTGGTTGCAAGGTGTCGAGCGCCGCCATGATTTCCGGCACGAGCGCGGCCAATTCACGATAGGCGTTGGAATAGCCGCGCAGCACGATCAGCGCGAGGTCGAATTTTACCACCTGGTTTTGATATTCGATGTTGGTGTCGGTAGTGATCACGGCATCGAAATCCTGTTGCGCCCGCGCCAGCAAAGCGCCGTTTTGCAGCCCTTGCCAATTCAATTCATGCGTCAAGGCCACGTGGTGCGGCCGCAGATGCCGCCGCAACTGACGTGGCACGTTGTGGTCGAAGAGGAGGTTCATCAATCCTCCACCGGCTCCGCCAACCAGCCCTCGTCCAATGCTGTTTTGATGCGCTGCAAGGCCGCCAGCACGGTGGCGCGGTCGGTGCCTTCGTACTCATCCAGAAATTCCTCCAGCGTGTAGCCGGCGGCGAAGTAATCAATCAGCCGCGACACCGGCAAACGATACGTGCCGATGACCGGCGTGCCGCCCAGGCGTTGCTGATTAGTCGTGATCGGCGCGTGGGCCAATCCGCCACTCCCAACGCGTTCAAGTTCCGGCACTGCTTGTACTGCCATAGCGATTTCTCCTTACGTTAGCACCGCGCGCTGGAACGCCCGCCACGCCGCCACCACGATGGATTTACTCGTCTGTTCTCGATTGCGTCGCGCCTTGATAGAGCGCCAGAAACTGCGCTTGCACGAAGGGGTTTAACCGTTCCGCAAAGGCGGCGTCCAGTCGTTTGATTTTGATGAGCTCCTGCACGTCCGCCAAATCTTTCAACCGGCCCGGATCGGTCATGCCGGAGGCCAGCTTCAGATTGATGAGTAATTCCAGCGAAACAGTTTTGACGCCGTTGATGACGACGCAATCCAGGGCCGGATCGGGGAAGCGGATGGGTTTTGGCTGGCCGTCACCGGGATATTCGCCTGCGGTGATGATTTCAATCGGCACATTGCGCGCGGTGGCGCGAAATTTCTTGCGCGCGCCTTCAAAGGCCGGACGATAGCCAAGACCGACCAGCGTTTGCCGGAATTTTTCCAGCCCTGCGACTGTCATTAACAGCTCAATGTCGCTGGTGAAGCGTTGATAGCCGTGCTGATTCAACGCCACTGCGCCGATCACGGCGTAATCAATCCCGTGGGCTTGCAAATCATCGGCCAGTTTTCTGAGCGTTTCATTGAGCATCCCTTTACCCTCGAAGAAGTCTAACCCTTCTTCGTAACACAGCACGGGAGAAGCCAATATGGTTTGAAAATCAATCTGCTGCATTGCTTAGTTAGGCACTACGGGGATTTGTGTGGGTCAGGAAACGAGGATTTGCGGCTGTGCCGCCCGATGTGCGGAAGGTCTCCGACCTTCCGGCCCCGGCTTCCATTTTCATCGGGGCTACGCCCCGGACGGTTGGGGCGTAGCCCCACAAAGGAAACCAACCAGCGCCGGACGGTCACAGACCGTCCGCACATCAGGCGGCACAGCCGCGCAGCAGAGAATCTACCCACAAACTTTCCCGTAGTGCCCTTAGTTACAACCGTTGTTCCGCCCGTGCGGGCAATGTAAGGCGCGGGATGTGCGCGAGTTCATCCGCGAGTTCCAGCCGTGCGCAACGCAATTCGTAGGACTTCTGTAAATTCAACCAAAACTCAGCGCCAGTCCCTAGCCACTGACCTAAACGCAAAGCTGTGTCGGCCGTGATGCCGCGCTGTCCGTTGAGAATGAGCGTGATACGGCTGGCCGGCACGTGCAAAATGCGGGCGAGTTCAGCGGCACTCATGCCAAGCTCTTTCAACTCGTCCGCCAGAATTTCGCCGGGATGAATTGGTGTACGTGCCATCTGGTTCCTTTCCTCAATGATAATCTGTGATCTCAATGTTTAACGGGCCGGAGCTATCTTCAGGCCATTCAAAGCAAATACGCCATTGTTCATTGATGCGAATGCTGTATTGCCCTTTTCGGTCGCCAGCCAATGCCTCAAAGCGATTACTAGGAAGCATCATCAGCGTTTCTTTCAGCGGCGCAGCATCGAGGATTTCCAAACGCTTTTCGGCCTGTCGCGCAAAAGACTGGAAGGCTTTGACGGATTTGCCTTCGGCGAATTGCCGTGTCCGTTTGTCGCGATAGCTTAAGATTTAAGATCACTTCATCACCAAGGGAAAGATACCGCCCGTATCTCGTTACAGCAAACGTATGGGGAGTAGGCGTTTTGTCAACGTCTTGCACAATCAAGCGCGGATATTATGGTCGGTCAGATATTTCCACCCTTCTTCGCCAATCAAATCCATCGTAGACAAGCCGTCTTGCGCCGTGCCCGGGTAAACATAAATGCCGTCGCGTTCGATCCCGCGCGGGTCGAGGGCGCGCAAGCCTTCGAGCAAGTTGGCGAAGGTCGTGGGTTTCCAGTTGTCGCTTTCGGCGACGTTCTCGATGACCGCTTGGAAGGGGTCGAACAATTGCTGATAGGTCGGGCGGAACTGGTAATCGCCTACGTCATCGGCGACGGGCACAGGCTGGTTATCAATCAGCATCATCAGCGTGACGATCAGGTATTCTTTCTGGTCAGAGAAACGCTGGCTGCGGTCAATCGCGCTGCCCATCTCGTCCGGCTCGGTGGCCATCGAGGCTTCGATCTCGTTGCGCCATTGGTTGAAGGTGCTGATGGATTTCGCCGCGTCGTCGTAATAGTCCCAGAAGCCGTATTCCCAGGCGTATTGGTTTTCGAGCAACAGCCCGGCGACTGATTTCATGAAGCGGCGTTTATCCTGTGCGCCGCTGCCTTCGCTTTCGATCAACTGGGCGAGGCGCGCGCGCAACTGGTCGTTGCCGAAAGTCTGAATGACGATCTGGATGCCGAAGAAGAGAGCATGGTCTTCTTCTTTACGTCCGCCGAGAAAGTTGCGGCGCCCGGCGTTGAGTTGTTTGTTATTCGATGAACTCAAAGCCAAGTAAACGCCGCCTGCGCCCAGCAGGGCGAGTACGAACAGCAGCGCCAGAAATAAGCCGGTGGCCATTAAGAAAACGGGAAAAATCATTGCGGAACCTGTGCCTCCCTAAGTGAATCCAGCAAAACTGAATAGTCGTTGAAGTCGGGAATGATGTGCGATGCGCCCGCGTTGCGCAACGCCGCCGCGCGCTCTGCCGTGCCGACGCCGACAAAGGGCCAATTCAAATTGCGCGTCGTGCGCACGGCCCACAGCGCGTCGCCGAGATAGACCACACGGTCGAAGATGGTTTGATAAAACGATTCGGCCTGCAACAAGGCATCGCCGAGGATCGCTTCGCGCGCGTGCTGCGCATCGGCGGTCGCAGTCGGGATGCCTGCGAAATTGATCCGGGCGTGCGCGAGTTTGAATTGCGCCGAAGCCGCCCAGCAACCGGTGGCGATGGCGACGGCCCAACTGGCTTCGCGTTGCAAACGGTCAAAGGCTGCGCTGGCGCCGGCGATGGGCGGCAGGCTGCGCGGTTCATTGGCGGCGGCGGCAGTCAGCAATTGCATAAAGCGCTGTTCGATGTGGGCGGCTTCAGCCGCCTGCGGTTCACGCCCGAAATGTTGCGCGAGGATGAAATGCGTCAAGCCGGAATCGGTTATGTGCGGGCAGTCGCGCCATGCGGCAAAGCTGGTGACGATGCCGAATTCATCCGCGAATGCCTGGATGAAGCAGCGATTGTCCAGTTCGTTGCTGTGGGTGAGCGTGCCGTCTATGTCGAAGATGGCGAGTTGCATAAAGCCTGGGTACGCACGCTTCCCAGCGTGCTGTAAAAAGAAGCCGCGCAGCATCCTCTTTTCGGCGCGGTGTGTCGAATGCGATGTGGGAAAAGGAACGCTTCGCGGCGTTTTCTATGGCACGCAAGGATGCGTGCGCACTCAGGTCAGCCGCCAAAGAATCCGCCGAACCCGCGCCCATACGAGCCCGACCGCCCCGACCGCACACCTGTCACCTGTCCGCCAGACATGCGCACGCTGGTGCGGCCAAAGCCGCTGGGACGCGCTTTGCCGACGCCCGTGCCGCTGGCGCCACCGACGCGGGCGGCGCTGAACATGGTTGGGCGCGTCACCGGGCGATAGCTTGGCGGATTGAAGTTGGGCGCGGGGCCTGTCGGACGCGACATCGGCACGTAGCCGCCGCCGCGATAGTACATCGGCGAGGCATAGGGCGTGTAAAAGTAGTGGCTGTAAAACCACCAATGCATCAGCGGGCTGCCGCCGTAATAGTGGTGCCGTTCGACCACGCGCGTCGTGGCGCCGTCGGCGGTTTTCTTTTCGACTTCTTCGTCAAGCGGCTGGAAATCGCTCAGCCGCAGCAGGCGCACACCGATGCCTTGCTTCTGCCATTCGACGAAATCTTCGTTCATGTCATCGAGTTCGTTTTGCTGCGACGCGTCTTTGACGACGTAGAGCACGTTCTGAATGCCGCGCTGTTTCAGTTGATCGGCGGGCGGCGCCTTGGCCAGAAAGCGGTTGTCGAATTGCGTGTCTTCGTCTTGGTAAGGCGTCAGCCGGTTGCTGTCGAGCAGCAGCAGGGCGGGCGCATTCTCTTTGAGTTGGCGTTTCTTCTCGGCGATTTCGTTGGCGTAATAGACCAGCGCGCCCAGCGTCTCGTGCGCTTTGACGACGCCGAGCGGGTGCGGCCAGTTGTCGAAGCCGGGCACGAGTTCCGCTGTGTCAGCCATGGCCGCGCCCAGGGCCACGGATTGCGTGCCGGGCAGGTCGGCGATGATCAGCGTTTGATTGCTGTTCTGCGCCTGGCTGATGAGTTCGCGCAAGCCTTGCGCGCGGCCATAGGCGTCATTCATTTGCGGCGTGTTGATCGGACGCATCTGCGCTTGCAACGAGGTCTGACCGAGCGATTGAATCAGCGTCGGCACAAAGAACGGCTGCCAGGCTGCGCTGCGCGGCTGATAAATCGAGATCAGATAATTGGGGTCATAGGCCGGCCACGGTTTGCTTTGGCTGTCAGTCGTTACCGAACCGTCAAAGGCCAGCGGCTTGTCAGTCGAACCGATGTTCCAGCCCGATTTGCGCTGCAATTCGAGCGAGTCCAGCGTGACTTCCGGTTCGTCATCGGTGATTTGATAAACGGTCAGCCCGGCTGCCGCCAGCGCCGCCGTCCAGGCGATGCCTTTGCCGAAGCTGCGGCGCGTCAGGTGTTGTTTGAACCAGGTGGCGAGCGGGGCCGGGCCTGTGCCGCGCGCGTCCATCATTTCGCGTGCGGCTTCTTTGCGGCGCTGTTTTTCGGTGGTTTTAGTGTTCATGGTTGGAGGGGGCTGGCTGGTTGTTGTGAATGTGCCAGCCGCCGCGTCAGATTACGTCAAACTTTGCGGCTTTGTTCAAACCGCGCGTCACTCTTTCGCCGGATCGAGCAAGAGATCGTCAACCAAAAAGACTTCGCCTTTGAACGAGGTAAAGCCGAAGCTGCCGTACAGAAACAGGTCTTTGTCGGTGAACGTGTCGGTATAACTGGCCCCGCTCTCTTCCGCCGTCGAGATTGCCTGGAGCGTGTGTTTGATCTGATTCCCGCGCACTGAAACAGTGATGTAGTAGCTATCTTTCTCTTTGAAATCCAACGTCATTGGCGTGGGCGTTTCGACTTCGCTCTGTTGGCCATCTTTCACCCGGTACGTGTAAAGACGGCGCGGCGTCAGTTCGCCTGCTTTGAGTCCGCTCAGATGAAAGAGGTAATAGTTGCGGCCAGTTCGATCCGCGCGCACGACCCACGAAGCGCCTTTCTCATCGCTCAGCCAAACCGTGAACGTAACCGTGAAATCACGATAGGTCTTTTCTTTCAACATCCCTATGCCGGGGCCGCTGACTTGCAGCTTGCTGGTGTCCAATTCTTTGCCTTTCTGGCTGACGATTTTCCAAGTGGCGGGCGCATTCCATTGCGCTAGGCTGGCAAAGCCGTCTGTCACGCCCGCCGAAGTGACAATGGGATCAAGCTTGGCGCTGAGCGTGCGCGGGCCGGGCGTGAGCAATTCTTTGCGTGTCCAGGTTTGATAGCCGAGCAATTCAACCGCAATGGTGTGTTCGGCGGCTTGTTCGAGTTCGTAATCTATGTTGACTGCGCCATCCGCATTGACACGGCCTTGCAACGCGCCGTCAATGTAAAGCGTGGCGCCAGGCAAGGCTTGAATGGTGAGTTTAGCGACCTTGATGAGCCGTACATTCAAGGTTGCCGTGGCGCCGGCCTCAAGCTTTTCAAACTTGTCTGAGTAATCATTGTATTCGGCATGTTGGACCAGCACAGAGTGGTCGCCAGGCGAAATATCGTTGAGATTAACCACGCCGCTTTGATCGCTGGCGGCGCGCATCTGTCCGTCCAGCCAGACCTGTGCATTGGGTGGAAGATCGCGCAGGCGAATCGCCGCATATTGAGGCGTCAGCGAGAGTGAAACGACAGTGCTGCCTCCGAGCGGTTTGGACTTCCGCGTGGTGCTGAGATAGCCGGGGTAGCTGACTTCGACTTGATAGACTTTTTTGCGCGGCAACTGGAATTCGATCTGCCCTGTTTCTTTATCAGCCTTCCCACGCGCGCGCTCAAGGCCTGCCGCATCTTTAACGACTACGTCAGCACTCAAGTAAGGATTCACGGCAACGGCGAGCACGCCTTTAGACGGTAGGGCTGGCCGCGTCCGCACCGTGATGATCTCGCTGCCGCGCTGGCGGGGTTTTTCGATGACAGGCAACTCCTTCAAGCGTGGTTGTTGCGCGAAACACGTGGCGGCAGCGGCGAACCAGCAAGAGAGGAACAAAGACATACAACAACTGCATACCTGCCAGCCTTTACGTACTAGCCGGAGGCGCAGGTCATGCGCCGTGCTACTACTTGCCTGAAAAATTGCCCAACTCATACGCCGATTGTGCGTCAGTTGGCGTCCTTTGCGCAACGGAAGCCGAGAAAGCGTGTGCGCGTGGAGGGCGGGTTAAAAAATCTGTTAGTGGCAGTTTGATCTTTGCCAGGGATGTTAAAGGCTCCGCCCCGGATAACCTTTTTCCCGCTGTTCGGGTCATCGGGCGGGAGTTTACTGTGCGGATAAGGTTTGAATTCGCTGTTCGTCCACTCCGACACATTGCCAGCCATGTCGTAAACGCCGAAGGGGCTGGCGCCGTCTAGGTAGCTTTTGACCGCGAGCGGGTCAGTGTACTTGTCTTCGTATGCATTCGATTTGCGCAAGTCAGGCTTGTTGCCGCCGTATGGATAAAGCCTTTCATCAGTGCCGCGCGCGGCGTATTCCCATTCTTCTTCAGCGGGTAATCGTTTGCCCGCAAACTCGGCGTACTTAACTGCGTCATCCCAACTTACGTTATAAACCGGGTGGGAAGCCTGGCCGTCAGGATAGCGCCCGTTGAGCCAATGTGGCGGCGGCTGCCGATGGGTCGTATCAACAAAGATTTGATATTGGGCATTGGTAACTTCCGTTTCATCGAGAAAGAAAGACTTGACGAACACCTTGTGGGCAGGCCCTTCGTAAACATCGCCATCGTTACGGCCCATCGTGAATTCGCCCCCGGGAATGGAAATCATGCCTTGGGGCGCCAAGTTACTGTTTTTAGGCGGTGGCGTGTAAGGTTGCCGTTTGAGAATCCACCAAGCCGCCAATACCGTCAGCAAGACCAACGCCGCCACCCCAATAATCAGCGGCTTGTTATCTTTATCTCTCGTACTGACCACCGGCAGCGGCGAGCGATGATAGCCATCGGCCACGCTCGTGCCATAAGCGCCGAGCGCGCCGTTACCCATACTTGTTGATTCGTGACCGATTATGCCGGTGTGGCTTTCGTTGAAGCCGACGGTGGTCACGTCAATGATGGCGACGCCGGTGCCGCGTTGATCGGCTTGCGCGATAGTTGAACGGACGGAGGCGACTTTGGCGAAATCGGCTTTGCCACTGCGTTCGAACTCTTCGAGGACGAGATAAAAATCGCGCGCCGTCTGGTAGCGGTCGTCGGGGTCTTTCTCCAGCGACTTGAGCACGATCTTTTCGATCTCGGGCGAGAGGTCGGACTTGAATTGGCGCGGCGGCGGCGGCGGCAGTTCGATGTGGCCGCGCCGGATTTCATAATCGGACGTGCCTTCGCCCGTGTCGGAGAAGGGCACGCTGCCGGTCAGCATTTCGTAAAAGACCACGCCGAGCGAGTAAATGTCGGAGCGGTGATCCAGTTCGCGCCCGCGCGCCTGTTCGGGCGACATGTATTCGGGCGTGCCGGGGTTGAAGCCCATCTGCGTGCCGCCTTTGACGCCGCGCACTTTGACGATGCCGAAGTCGGTGACTTTGGCGATGTCGTTAGGCGTGATCAGAATGTTGGCCGGCTTCAGGTCGCGGTGGATGATGCCTTGGTGCTTCTTGCCCTGCTGATCGGAGTAAATGAAATGGTGCGCGTAATCAATCGCCCGCAGGATTTGTTTGAACAGGCGGATGGCCCGCGCGGGCTGCACGGGGCCGGTTTCGCGCGCAATCATCTTGCGCAAATCACGGCCTGGCACGTATTCCATCACCATAAAAGTGGATTCGGCTTCGGCGATGAAATCGTAGACGCGCACGATGTTCGGATGCTCTAACTGCGATTGAATGAAGGCTTCGCGTTCGAGGCGCGTGCGCAAATGTTCGATCTGGCGCGGGCTGAAATCTTCGGTGCGGATGGTCTTGATGATGACTTCGCGGGCGAGGCGCGTGTGGCGGCCCAGATACAACTCTCCCATTCCGCCTTCGCCGAATTGGCTGACAACTTCGTAATTACCGATGGTGCGCCCGATCATAGTTGGGATGCGAGATCACTACAGCGCGTTAGGATTTGGTCACCTGCTTGAAACTCAAAATGCAATCCTGGCCGCGCAATTTGATGGTCAGAGTGTAATCGCCAATGCGCAGGCAATCGCCGTCATTGAGCGTGGCGGATTGCATGCGCTGGTCGTTGAGGTAGGTGCCGTTGGCACTGCCCATATCGGTGGCGACGTATTGCTCGTCCTGCCGCTCGATGCACAGGTGCTGGCGCGAGATGTTGTCATAATCCAGCACCAGATGATTGTCGCCACGGCGGCCGATTGTGATGCGGTCTTCGCCGAAAGGCTGGGTGACGCCGATTTCCAGGCCCTTGACGACGATGTGGGGTTTCAGTTCAAGCAGGTAAGGCAACAGGTTCGGCGTGGTGTTCTTGCTGGTCAAAGCGCCCGTGCCGACATTTGAAGAAAGGTGGATCAACAGAATGTTCTGGCCGACGCGCAATTGATCCTGATCGCGCAGTTGCGCGGTGGCAATACGTTCGCCATTGATGTATGTGCCGTTGCGGCTGGTGTCTTCGACCAGAAAGGCGTTGCCGATGCGTTTGATTTTGCAGTGATAGCGCGAGACGGTATCTCCTTCCAACATGACATCGCAATCGTCGCCGCGCCCAAAGACGGCTTCGGCTTTTTCCAAGACTACGCCATCACGCCCCGCACATAGCCCGCCAGCGAAGCTGATAAATAACTTGCTCGCCGGGTTGCTGATCGTGGGCCGGGCATTGACTTGGACGTTGCCGGTCTCAAGCGTAAACGACATCGCGACCTCAGACTCAGGGCAACGTGTGATCTCTTGGTTCGCCGGATTCACTTGGGCTTTGCTTCCTTTGTGGGCAGCATCAAGGCCGGTCGCGGCCGGTGCCCGCCGGAGCGTGCGCTAAACGAGCTTGCCCGGTTGCTCTTGCCGCCGATGCCATACCTAATGTTGCGTGCTCTGCTTTAGCGCGGCAACAGCAACGGAAGAACCGATCTATCAGCGTGGCTGCTGCCTTTACGGAATGCGCCGACAGCTTACCACGAGGCGGCGATTTTTTTCTAGCGGTTGTACCGTGGATGCGCTACGCGCGCTGCTGGGGCGATTAATGGTTGAGTGGTTGACGTACTCATACGCAGCCAATAGAATGCGCCACGTGTTAAAGGCGAACCTCATCAGGCTTTCTGCTAAGCGAGACGTCGAAAGCTGAAACTTCGCTGCTAAACACTTTTTCCGGTCTGAAATTCAAGCAAGCCTGCGCAGTTGAGCCAGGGTTCACACAATTGCACACCGCTGATGTTGCGAACTGAAAACCATCCCCGTTGATTTTCACTGGGTCACGATTTTAAGCGAAGTCGCCGGGCTTTTAGGTTAGGTCTGGCCGCAAGCTTTGGCGCGTGCTGCCTGCTTGCTGCAAACATAACGCAGTTGAGCGGCGCAGACTTTGCCATTCGTTTTTGGTGCCCGCAACGCCGCTGCGGCTGGTTCGTGTGCGATCCTGACCCCATTCATCATCCACGAACTGGCCGTGGCCGTTGCAAAGCTTTCTGCTTGCCTCGCAAGTATTTCGGAACCAAATTCTGCCGCAGCCGTGAAGGTGGCTGCGATGTTTATCCCCTGTTGTTTGGGCTGATCCTTCAGCCGCTTTGCTCAAACGTCGCCGAAAAAACTGGTCAGGAAATTTTTCAGAATCTTTCTGAAACCTTCTGTACGCCAGGGCGTGAAAGACCGGACGTTTCCTGGGTTTGGGCAAAGTGTGCATTGATGCCAATCAAGACCAAGCAAGAGTTAGAAGAACAAAGCTGAAGCAATTTGAAAGAAAGACTGACTGACTTAGGCGAGACAAGCAGCGACCTCAGGTTTTCCTTGACTGCCCCCCTTGCATCAACTCCCGCTCCGAGCCCACCCGTGACTGCCCTGTATTGATGAGACTGGCGAACATGCTTCTGGAAAGCCGTGTTTCTTTGCGGCCTAAGTTGTGGCAGGCGCCACCAGCAAACGAGATAGAACTCACGATGGCAGAATACCTTTGCAAATTGGGCACACCCGCCGGCGAGATTGTGACGCGCACGGTCGAAGGGCTGACTGAACAAGAACTGCGCCTGCGCTTGCAAGCCGAAGGCTATCGTATCTTTTCGGTGGCGACTTCGGGGATGATCAATGGCGTGCGGGTAGGCGGCGCGGGCACGCGCAATCTTAAAATCAAGCTCGACGATTTTTTGCTTTTCAATCAGCAATTGGCGGCGTTGTTGCACGCCGGCTTGCCGGTGCTGCAATCCATCCAGATGCTGCGCCAGCATTCGCCCAATCCAAAACTGCGACTGGTGCTGGCCGACATCGAGTCGCGCATCAAGAACGGCATTGCGCTATCCGAAGCTTTTGCCGCGCAAGGGGACACCTTCCCGCAGATTTATACGGCCTCGATTTTAGCCGGTGAACGGTCGGGCAATCTGGACGACGTGCTGCGCCGCTATGTCGAATACACCAAATCCATCGTGGCGTTGCGGCGCAAGATTCGCGGCGCGTTGACTTATCCGATCATTCTGCTGTGCGCGGCCACGATCCTGGTGACAGTGCTGACGACGTTTGTGATCCCGCGCTTTACGGCCATCTTTGAAAATTTGGGCAGCCAGTTGCCCGCGATTACGGTCTTTGTCGTCGGCATTTCGACCGTGATGCAAGAGAATATTTTTTGGCTCGCGCCGGCGCTGGCGATCACGGTCTTTTTACTCTTCTCGTGGCGCAAGACTGAAAACGGGCGGCGCACGCTGGATCGCTGGGTGTTGAAAATACCGCTGGTCGGCGAACTGATTAGGCAGATGACGACGGCGCAAATGTCGCGCAGTCTGGCGACATTATTGCAAGGCGGTATCACGCTGGTGGAATCCTTTCAGATCGCGCTCTCGTCCGTCACCAATTACGAATTGCGCAAATCCACCGAACCCGCGCTGGGCAAGATTCGTGAAGGCAAACCGTTCACCGAAAGCCTGGACGAAGCCGGCTGGGTGCCGAAGTTGGCCGTGGATATGATCGGCGTGGGCGAACGTTCCGGCTCATTGCGCGAGATGCTGGATGAGGTCGCGGGCTTTTACGACGCCGAGACCGAAGTCAAATTGGGCCAACTGACGACCTTTATCGAACCGGCGATATTGTTTGGCATGGCGGGCGTAGTGGTCACGATCCTGCTGGCGATTTACATGCCGATGTTGCAGATGGTGAATGCCGCCGGGCAGTAGCGCAAATTTTGGAACTGAAACTCTAATCGCAGCGAAAGCATAAGCGCATGGCAGCAGCAACCGAACAACCTTTCAATCAAGCCGAGGAAAAGGCGCACGAAAGAGCCAATGCCGAACGGCTGGCGCAACGCTACCGGCTCAATTACGTCAATCTAGACACGACGCCGGTGGATTACGCGCTGGTGCAATCCTTGCCGGTGGATTTGATGTTGCGCAGTAAATTCGTGCCGTTGCGGCGCGAGAATGGGCACATGGTGATTGCGATGGCCGATCCTTCCGATCTGCTGTTGCTGGACGAACTCAAAGCGCAGTTGCACTCGCCGATCAAAGTCGAAGTCACGACGTGGAGCGCTATCGAAGGCGTCCTGCGCAAGGGCGACGCCTCGCAGCGCGTGCTGAACGAGGCGACCGAAGGCTTTCGCGCCTCGCTCATCAAAGAGACCGAGACGGGCGAGGAAGTCCTTGATCTCGACCGCCTCTCGAATGACGCCGAGATTTCGCCGATCATCAAACTGGTTGATACGCTGGTGTTCACGGCGCTCGAAAAGCGCGCCTCCGACATTCACATGGAAACGCGCGACAACGACATGGTCGTGCGCTACCGCATTGACGGCGCGCTTTACGAAGCGGGCGAACCGATTGATTTGCGCCATCACCTGACCATCGTTTCGCGCATCAAGGTCATGTCCGAACTCGACATCGCCGAACGCCGCGTGCCGCAGGACGGCCGCTTCCGCATGCGCATCAAGGGCCGCAAGGTGGACTTCCGCGTTTCGATCATCCCGACCGTGCACGGCGAAGACGTAGTGATTCGTATCCTGGACAAAGAGCAGATCAACGAAGAGTTCAAGGACTTGAAGCTGGAAGTCGTCGGCTTCGATCCGAAGTTGCTGGCCAAGTTCCGCCGCTTCATTCTGGAACCATACGGGATGGTGCTGGTGACGGGGCCGACCGGTTCGGGTAAGACGACGACGCTCTATGCCGCGCTCAACGAGATTCGCAACGACGAAGACAAGATCATCACGATTGAAGACCCGGTCGAATACCAGTTGCGCGGCGTCGCCCAGATTGCGGTGAACGAGAAGAAGGGCTTGACCTTCGCGCGCGGCTTGCGTTCGATCCTGCGCCACGACCCCGACAAGATCATGGTCGGCGAAATCCGCGACAATGAAACCGCGCAGATCGCCATCAACTCGGCGCTCACCGGCCACTTGGTCTTCACCACCGTGCACGCCAACAACGTGATTGATGTGATCGGGCGCTTCATCAATATGGGCGTTGAGCCGTACAACTTCGTTTCGGCGCTCAATTGCGTGCTGGCCCAACGGCTGGTGCGCGTGCTTTGTGTGCGTTGCAAACAGCGCTATACGCCGGACGAAGCGGAGTTCATCGAGTCGGGCCTGAAGTCGGCGAAGTATCAGGAGCAGGTCTTTTACAAGAGCGTCGGTTGTGAGATTTGCAATCACACCGGCTATCGCGGCCGCACGGCGATCCACGAATTGCTGGATATGTCGGACACCATCCGCGAACTCATTATCGCGCGCAAACCCGGCTCCGAAGTGCGCCGTGTGGCCGAAGCCGAAGGGCTTGGCACGCTGCGTCAATCGGCGTTGCGGTTGGTTTTTGAAGGGCAAACGACCTTGCACGAAATCAATCGTGTGACGTTTGTCGAGGAGATGAAGTAGCGGCCTGGTCTGGCACCCCCTCACGAGCGGTTTCCGGCACAGTCAGCAAAAGGTTGCAGTTGGCAGGCGTATGAGGCTAAATTACGCCCGGCTTCTGCCCCTAATTTTCATCCCCTCTTTAGCTAATTGAACAAGCAAGTGTAGGACAGACTTTAGTCTGTCCCACGCGCTAGGACAGA
>JANOWX010001135.1:0-6228 GCA_031418175.1 Acidobacteriota bacterium
CTGGGTCAAACGCAGCGCCGACAAAGACAAAGACGGGCACGTCTCGAATCTGACCCTGTCTTCGCTGACTGGCTTGACCGAAAAGAAAGAGATCGAATTGACGCGCGGCGCTGAGCACGACAACAGCAATCCGAAATGGTCGCCTAATGGTCAATTGATCGCCTTCGTCAGCACGCGGCCTGTGCCGAAAGCGAAGCCGGCAGCACCAGGTGAAGGCCCGAAGCCGCAGTTGTGGCTCTTCAATCCCTTCGGCGGTGAGCCGTGGAATCTGACCGGCTTTGAGCGCGGCGTGAGCAACTATCAATGGCTTGATGACGATACGATCCTGTTTGCGGCGGCAGAGGACGCGACCCATTACGAACAGACGATCAAGGAGAAAAAGGACGCTTCCATTGTGGTCGAAGATGAAGCACACGCGCCGCCCGTGCGTTTGTTCAAGTTGGCGCTCAAGGAAAAGAAAGTCACGCGGCTGAGCAGCAACAATGACTGGATTCAATCCTTTGAAATCTCGCGCGACCGCACCAAGGTGCTGGCGATTCATCAACGCAGCTTGCGCTACACCTACGACCAACAAGTCAAACCGGCGGTTTTCCTGCACGACCTGAAAGCCGGGACGAGTCGGATGCTGTTCGCTGATGGCAAGCTGTTGGTCGAGGCCATCACCGCCGCGCGCGATGCCGATGGGTTTTATTTGACGACGGCTTACACGACGCATCCGAAATACGTGATGGCCGCGATCAACCTGCTTTATTACTACGACCCGGCCAGCGATAAGGCCGCGCCGATCAATTTGGAATGGGAGAACGGGTTGGCAAGCGGGCCGCAAGCGACGCCAGACGGCTTTGCCGCTTTGCTGGCGAATGGCGCGCGGCATCGCCTGGCGCGGTTCGTGCGCGCGGGGGCAACTTGGCGGCGTGTTTGGATCGAAGGTGAACACGCCAGCAATACGTTCGGCATTCGCACTGGCCCGGATGGGAAGACACTGCTTTATCAATACAGCACGGCCAGCACGCCCGCGCAGTGGTATCGCGCGAATTTGGATGGCGGCGCCGTGCGTTCGGCTATGCAAATGACCGAGTTGAATTCCCACCTCAAAAATCGCGTTAAAGCCAAAGCCGAAGTCGTGCGTTGGAAAGGCGCGAACGAAGAAGAGATCGAAGGCTTGCTCTATTACCCGCACAATTACGAGACGGGCAAGAAATACCCGCTGATGCTGATGATTCACGGCGGGCCGTATGGCGCGGACTTCGATGCCTGGGCTGACAACTGGGCCTATCCGACCAATCTGATCTGCGAGCGCGGCGCTTTTGTCTTGAAGCCGAATTATCACGGCAGTTCGAATTACGGGTTGAAGTTCGGCGAATCCATCGCGGGCAAGTATTACGAATTGGAGGTGCCTGACATCGAGAAAGGCGTGGACAGCCTGATTGCCAAAGGCCTGGTTGACGCCAACCGGCTGGGCACGATGGGCTGGTCGAACGGTTCGATCCTCTCGATTGCGCTGACGACGTTTGGGCCGGCACCGCGCAAATACAAGGTGCTGGGCGCGGGCGCGGGCGATGTCGAATGGACGAGCGATTGGGGCAACGCGCATTTCGGCGCTTCGTTCGACAATTACTACTTCGGCAAATCGCCGCTGGACGACCCGCAGCTTTACCTTCAGAAATCGCCCTTCTTCAAACTGGATAAAGTGCGCGTGCCGACGATTATCTTCTTTGGCACGCAGGATACGAACGTGCCGACGCAACAAGGCTGGCTGCATTACCGCGCGTTGCAGCAGACGGGCGAAACGCCGGTGCGCTTTGTCCTGTTTCCCGGCGAACCGCACAGCCTGCAAAAGCTCTCGCACCAGCGGCGCAAGCTCGAAGAGGAACTGGCCTGGTATGACAAGCATTTCTTTCACACCGGCCAGCCGGAGAACGAGGCTTTCAAAAAAGATTCGCCGCTGGCGCTGGTGTTCAAGGCGGCGGAGTTCAAGAAGAGCGGTGCGCTGTATGGCGAGTTAGTGGGCGGCAAGCTGGTGCCGGAGACGGTGAAGCATGGAGATTTGAAATTTGAGATTGGGCGATTTGAGCTCACGCGCGCGCAGTTCGCGGCCTTTGATGTGAGTTACATGGTTGAAGCGGGGACGGAGAATTACCCGGCGAACGGGGTTACGTTTGAACAGGCGCAGGCCTATTGTGCATGGTTGAGCAAATTGACGGGCCAAAGTTACCGGCTGGCTGTTGCGGATGAAGTGCTGAGCCTTTATGAGTCAGCTAAAGTTGGCGAGAACACGCTGGATTATTGGGCCGGGTACAAGGTCAATCCCGACGACGCGGCGCGGCTGCAATTGAAGCTGCGGCAACTGGCTGAGAAATTACCGGGCGATGCGCCGTTGTTGAAAGCGGTCGGCAGTTTCAAAGGGTTAGGCGAGGATGAGTTGGTTTTTGATTTGGGCGGCAATGTCGCGGAATGGGTTGTCGGCAAAGATGGTAAAGGTGTGGCGCTGGGTGGAAGCGCGGATCAACCGCAAGATGAAAAACGGATGCTACGGACGCCGTCGCCAAGTTACATTGGCTTTCGTGTGGTGAAAGGAGCGGTGAGCGCCGGGAAGTAACGGCAAGTTTTGGCGGCTTTAGTAAGCGTGTGTTATGGTTTGCCGCTCAAGATGGAATACAAATGTCGTTGTTGTTGACGCGCGCACCTACGCTTTGCCACAACAAGAAGTTGTACAACCTACAGGACATTTTCAGAGGAAAAAATCATGCCGACCAAACAAGGCGAGTTGAGTTTACTCGCTGACCCCATTGCGCAAGAGTTGCTGCAATCAAACATACCAGCGCGCCTGGCTTACATCGGGCAGGATGGTGCCCCACGGGCCGTGCCCATATGGTTTCATTGGAATGGCCGCGAGATCGTGCTGGGCACACCGTTGACAGCGCCGAAGGTGAAGGCGTTGGCGCAACATCCACAAATCGCCTTGACCATTGACACCAACGCTTGGCCGCACCGCGTGCTGCAAATTCGCGGGGCGGCGCGCGTCGAAACCGTGGATGGCGTCGTGCCGGAATATGCCCTGGCCGCCGAGCGCTACTTTGGCGCGGAGCAGGGCCAGGCCTGGGTTGGACAGATCAAAGCTATGTTCCCGCAAATGGCGCGCATCGTCATTACCCCCGGCTGGGTCAGCCTGCTTGATTTCGAGCAACGCTTTCCCGGCGCCATCGCCGCCGCAATGGCTGGTTAACCAACCACAAACTGAAAGGAGAACTCATGAGAATCGGTCGTGTGCAACTAGGCCCCGGCGCCATCCTGCTGGTCGTCCTCTTGATGCTCGGACTTGTTTACGCCGGGCTGAAACAACTCGGCATACTCGATAAACTCAATCCAACTTCGTCTGAAAAAAGCAGCGCGGTCGTGCCCGACAAGCGCGAGAAATTGGAAGAGATCACCACCGCATCGCTGCCGCCTTCCGCCGTCAAAGCGCCCGTGCGCACCAGCGACAATCCTGAAGTCACCATCGGCATTTGGACGTGGCAGACCGTCAGCGGTTTGATTGATGCCGTGGGCGGCCCCGGCAAATCGGGCGAGCATCCCGATAGCTGTCTCAGTCAGGCAGGCATCACGAATACGCGGCTGGTCGTGCAAAACGACACCGCCGAACAGATCAAGGCGCTGGCCGCCGGGCAAATGCAATTGGTGACCACCACCGGCGATCAAGCCGCCGTAGACATTGCGGGCGCGAACAAATTGCTGCGCGGCAACAAAGCCAAAGTCGTCTGGTCGAGTGGTTATTCGTTCGGCGAGGATTGCCTGATCGGCCCCGAATCGTGGAAGCGCGATCCGCAATTGTCGCGCGGTTCGGTTGTCGTCACCGCCGTGCCGTATTGCGATTGGAACGTGACGGTCAACTGGGCGGCTGACAACCAGATTCCGGTCAATCCGGATGAACAGGTTTACGATCCCGACGCCATCAACTTCGTCAACGCGACCGATCACATCGAAGCCGCGCAGAAATACGTCCAGAATGCTAGAGTCAGTCTGCGCAACCGCAGCACTGGCAAGAGCGAGGAACACGCGATTGATGCAGTGGCGACCTGGACGCCGGGCGATGTGATGGCCGTCAAAGATCGTGCGACCGTGAATTACAAGGGCAAGACCGAGAAGGCGCAGAAGATCGTTTCGACCAAAGAGTACAGCTACATGATGCCGCACATTCTGTTCGGCAATGAGGACTGGCTGAATCAGCACCGCGATTACGTCAAGACTGTGTTGCGTTGTGTGGCGCGCTCGAATGAACGCATCAAGACCGACGAGTCTTATCTGCGTGACCGTGTCTCGGCGCTCAATGCGCTGACTTTCAATATGGAAGGCAAGGGGCCGGCCTTCTGGAACAAGTACTTTCACGGCGTGGTCGAAGACGGCGTGGCGCTGGGCGGTTCGCGCGTCAACAACATCGCCGAGGTGCGCCATCTGTTCGGCCTGGCGAACAATCAACCGGTCGCGCGCAGCATCTTCGGCATCACCTACACCGACCACGGCAAACGCTTACAGAAGCTGTTGCCGGAACGCTTGCCGACGATTGTGCCGGTGGAACAGGTCGTGGACTTGAGTTTCATCAAAGAGATCACCGACGAACAGAGCGCCGCGCCCGTTTATCAAGCCAAGTTCGAAGGTCCGCAAAGTGGCGGCACCGTCGTCAAGGCGAATTATCAAATCAGCTTCGACAGCGGTTCGGCCAAGCTCAAGCCGTCAGAGTTGCAAACGCTGCAAGAAATTCGCAGCCTGCTGATTCGCGCGTCCGACACGAAGGTTTCGCTGGAAGGACACACCGACAGCGTGGGCGACGCGGGCACGAACCTGCGCTTGTCGGAGGCGCGCGCCAAATCGGTCTGGCAATGGCTGAAGGATTCCGATCCGAGCAGCATTAACATCAATGAGAAACGTTTGGAAGGCGTCGAGGGTTACGGGCCGTATCGCCCGTTGCCGAACAATCAGAATCGCGACGAGAAAGAGAAGGCGGCGAATCGGCGGGTGGTGATCGTGTTGAAGTAAGCGAGGTATAGCGATGAGTGAACCGATGACGAGAATTGGCGAAACGGGGCCAGCGGCGGGCGTGCTGGCGGTGGCTGGCTTGGCGGAAGCGCGCGCCGAGGAAGTGCGCATGCTGACGCAAGACGATTTGTATTATGACGGCCCTGGCGGGGTCATGCCGCACGCTGCCCACGTGCGCATGCCGACGCAAGACGACCTGCCTTACGACGATGGAGAGCCTATGGAAAGCCAACGCCACCTCTACCAGATGATGTTATTGATTGAGACGCTCAAGCTGCACTGGGCGGGGCGCGCCGATTATTTTGTCGGCGGCAATATGGCCGTGTATTTCAGTTCAGCCCAGGTCAAGCACAATGACTTTCGCGGGCCTGACTTCTTCCTGGTGCTGGGCGTGGATGGCAAGCGTGAACGCAAAAGCTGGGTGGTGTGGGACGAAGATAAAAGCCTCGATCTGGTGATTGAGATTCTTTCGGAAAGCACCGCTGCCTTTGACCGCGAGGGTAAGAAGCAAATCTATTTCGATAACCTGCGGGTGAGGGAGTATTTTTACTACGACCCATACAGTGGCGAATTCGCCGGTTTCGAGCGAAACGGTGGCGTTCAGCCAATTGCGCCAACACCTGGCCCGAACCTGCAAGAGCAACTCGTCAGCCGCGTGGCCGGGTTGGCCTTGACGCGTTGGCAAGGGGAGTTCCTAGGGATTACAGCGCGCTGGCTACGCTGGGCTACATTGGATGGCAAGTTGTTGCCGACCAAAGAAGAAGTTGCACAGCAAGCGCAACAGCGCGCCGAACAAGCCACCCAACACGCCGAACGCCTGGCTGCCCGCCTGCGCGAACTCGGGGTTGACCCTGATACGCTCGTTTGACCGGCATTCGCAACCAATGGAAAACACCGCCGCCAAGTCCGCCCCGCTAACCGCCCCAAGCTCATTCGGCGAAATCGTCCGTGTTTACGGCACCGTCGGCACGTTCGTGCGCACGAACCTGATGCTGTTCTGGCTTGCGCTGGCCGTGCTGCTCTGGTTTCTCAACCCGATCAAGGCGTTGCCTAATCCGGGCGAGGTGGTGCAGGCGTTCAAGCATATGTGGAGCGCAGGCGGCAGTTCAGGGCTGGTTCCCAACGTGTACGTGACCTTGAAGCTAAATGTCGTCGGCCTGTTTTACTCGTCCGTCATTTCGCTGCTGGTCGCGA
>JANOWX010001136.1:0-3353 GCA_031418175.1 Acidobacteriota bacterium
CTTGAACGCGCCATCGCCCGCGCCAAGGCCCACCGTGAAAACGTTGTTGGTGATTTCGTTGGTCTGGAAATTGGAGTTCGCCACCGTCGGCTGTGTCGCCGTGCTCGGGAACAGCGTCAGGAAGCCCGGCCCCGCAGGCACGACAGTAATGTTCCCCGTCACCGCCGCCGCATTCGCCGGAATGCCCGCACAAACTGTCCGCGCCGGCAGCGTCAACGTGCCATTCGCATTGATCGGCACACCCGGCATGGTGCAGCCCGTAAAGCCTGCACGAGTTTCGAGCAAGCGCACGGGCGCGGCCAACGGATAGAACTGCAAGCCCGCGCCGCTGACGATGACGGTGTATGCGCGCGTGCCCGTGCAACCGGTATTATCCGTTGCCGTCACGGTGAAATTGAACGTGCCGGGTGTGGACGGCGTTCCGGTTAGCGCGCCACCGCTCGCCAGATTCAAACCGGGCGGCAAACTGCCCATCGTCACCGTAAAGGTGTAAGGCGCGTCACCGCCCGTCGCCGTCAGCGTCTGGCTATACGGGGTGCCGGCAAAGCCATTTGGCAACGTCGTTGGGTTCACGGTGATTGTCGTACAGGGCGGATGGATAAGCAGCGTGTACGCGCGTGCGCCCGTGCAATTGTTTTGATCGGTTGCCTGCACCGTGAAATTGAACGTGCCATTAGCGGTCGGTGTGCCGCTCAATAGGCCCCCCGCCGCGAGCGTCAGTCCGTTCGGCAGCGCGCCCACACTGAGGCTGAATGCAGCCGTGCCCGCGCCACCCGTTTGCGTGAAGGTCTGGCTGTAGGCTGTGCCCGCGCGCGCGTTCGGCAAGCTAGTGATGGCAGGGTTGATGGTGATGGTGGGACAGACAATGAGCAGTGCGTAGGCTTGGTCGCCAAAACAACCGTTGGTGTCTGTGGCGCGCACCGTGAAATTAAACGTGCCGGACGCCGCTGGTGAACCGGAAAGCACCCCGCCGCCGGATAACGTCAATCCGCCCGGCAACGCGCCTGCGTTGAGGGTGAAGGTATACGTGCCCGTGGGCAGCGCCATGATGGTTTGGCTATACGCTTGACCGCTCGTGCCCGCTAGCAACGTCGCCGGACTCACGGTGATCGTCGGGCAATTGATCGTCAGCGTGTACTCCCGCGTGCCCACGCAGCCGTTCGTGCCGGTCGCCGCGACGGTGAACGTAAAGCTGCCGGCTTGCGTGGGCGTGCCGCTGAGCAAGCCCGTCGTGCTGTTGAGCATTAGCCCGTTCGGCAACGCGCCTGTCGTGACGGTGAAGGTATACGTGCCCGTGGGCAGCGCCATGATGGTTTGGCTATACGTTTGACCGCTCGTGCCCGCCGGCAAGGTCGCCGGACTCACAGTGGTCGTCGGGCAAGTGATCGTCAGCGTGTAAGCCCGCGACCCCATGCACCCCGCAGCGTCCGCTGTGTTAATGGTGATGGGGAAAGTGCCCAATTGCGTTGGTGTGCCGGCCAAGACGCCGGTCGCCACGTCCAGCGACAAGCCGTTTGGCAAAGTGCCGGTGCTGCTCCAAGTGAGCGCGCCCGTGCCGCCCGTTTGCGAAAAGCCTTGTGCATAAGCCACACCCAACATCCCGCCAGCCGCGCTTCCCGGACTGATGGCGATGGTCGGGCAGGCGATGGTCAGCGGATAGCTACGCATGCCCGTGCAACCGTTTCGATCCGTCACTTTGACCGTGAAATTAAACATGCCGGATTGTGTCGGCGCGCCTTGCATCAAGGCGGTGGTTTCCTGGCTGATGAAGTCCAAACCTGCCGGCAATGCGCCTGCGCTCAAAGTAAAAGTGAAGGGGGCTAAACCGAAAGCCTGCGAATACGTCTGGCTGAAGTTCACGCCGACCGTGCCGGAGAACGTGCCGACAGGCGTGACAACCAGTGACTGACAGGCAATCGAGATGGTGTAGGTGCGCGAACCCGCGCAGGTGTTGGGTGTCGTGGCGGTAATGGTGAAAGCAAAATTGCCGGTTTCGGTCGGGCTGCCAGACAACTGTCCGGTCGTCTCGTTCAACGCCAATCCGGCGGGCAAGGCACCGGCGCTCACTCTCCAAGCGGGCGAACCGATGCCGCCCGTCTGCATCAACGTTTGCGAATACGCCGAATTCGCTGTGCCGTTAGGCAGCGTCATTGGGCTGACGGTGATGGCCGGGCAGTTGACGACAATCGTGTATTGCGCCGAGCCTGAACAAACGCCGTTGGTTACTCGCGTGACAAAGGTGAAGCTGCCCGGCGTGGTGGGAAAGCCGCCAATGGAACCGTTGGTGGCAGATTGCGTCAATCCCGGCGGCAATGCGCCGGAGATAATGCTCCAGCTTTGCGTGCCCAGAATTCCTGAAGTCGAGAAGCCCGTAAAATAGGAGACGGCGATGGTTCCCGCTGGCAAGGTCTCCGGGCTGAAGGTGACGGTTCCGCAGCCGACGGTCAGCGTGTAAGCGCGCGTGCCCATGCAACCGTTGGCGTCGGTCGCCCTGACGGTGAAAGTCGCCGTGCCGCCGGCGGTCGTGCCGGAAATGACGCCCGCTGCCGACAGCGTCAACCCTGACGGCAACGAGCCGGCTTGCAGGCTGAAGGCGACCGCGCCGCTCGCGCCCGCCGCTGTCAGCGTTTGATTGTAAGGCACGCCGCCCGACGGATTGGGCAGCGCGGTTGGATTGAGGGTGATCGTCTGGCAATTGATCGTCAGGCTATAGGGCTTCAAGCCCGCGCAGACCGACGCCGCTTGCGCGCGCACCGTGAAATTGAAGCTACCGGCTTGCGTAGGCGTGCCGGAAAGCAAGCCTGCGGCTGACAGGGTCAACCCTGACGGCAATGTTCCTGAAAGCACGTTGAACGTGAGCGCGCCGCTCGCGCCCGTCGCCGTCAGCAGTTGGCTGTAGGCCGCGCCGACCGTGCCTGCCGGCAGCGTGGGCGGGCTGAAGGTGATGGTTGGGCAACTGATGATTAGCGTGTAAGCCCGCGTGCTCTGACAGCCGTTGCTATCAGTAGCGGTGACGGTGAAGTTGGCCGTGCCCAAGGCGGTCGGCGTGCCGGAGAGCAAGCCCGCCGGACTGAGCGACAAGCCCACCGGCAGCACGCCGGATGTCAGGCTGAAAGTCGTCGCCCCAATCGCGCCCGGCACGGTCAAGGCTTGGCTGTAAGCAGCGTTGACCGATGCGTTCGGCAACGACGCCGGATTGAGGCTGCTGGGCGGGCAAGCGACCACCAGTGTGTAGGCCCGCGTGCCCATACAGCCGAGCGCGTCGGTTACCTTGACCGTGAAGTTGAACGTCCCGGTCGCCGTCGGCGCGCCACTCAGCACGCCCGCCGCCGAGAGGCTCAGGCCCGCCGGCA
>JANOWX010001137.1:0-5209 GCA_031418175.1 Acidobacteriota bacterium
GTGGCCTATGGGCATTACGGCCCGCCCGTGTTGATGCTGCCGACGGCGGCGGCGGATTATCTGGAGTACGAGCGCTTCTATCTGATTGATTCGGTCAAACACTGGATCGAAAACGGCATGGCCAAGTTGTATTCGGTCAACAGTGTCAACCGTCTGGCTTTGCTCAATGACGGCGCGGAGCCGTGGGAAAAGATTGAATGGTTGAATCGTTACGACGGCTATTTGACCGATGAGGTCTTGCCGCTGATTCGGCAGGATTGCGGCGGCGGCGAGGTCAAACCGATTCTCGCGGGCATCAGCCTGGGCGCGTATCTGGCCGCCAACACATTCTTCCGGCATCCCGATTTGTTCGGCGGCGTGATCGCGCTGGCGGGCAGTTATGACATTCGCGGCTATCTGGACGGCTATTACAACCAGAGCGTCTATTTCCACAATCCGGTGGATTACCTAAGCGAGATGGATGACGATTATCACTTGCCGATCTTGCAGCACGGCGGGCGGCAAATCATCATCTTCAGCGGGCAAGGGGCGTTTGAAGCGCCGGAGCGTTCGCGCCAACTGGCGGACATTTTGCAGAGCAAAGGCATTCCGCATTGGCTGGATGTCTGGGGCCACGATGTGAATCACGATTGGCCCTGGTGGCGCATGGCGATGCCGCATTACTTTGGCAAACTGTTCGGTTAGGCTAAACTGCATTTTCGCGCAGGCCCAGCACTACAGGCTGCCAGCCGCCGCGCATTTACCAACACTTTTCAAGGAGCAGTCAGAGATGAAAAACGCAATCAAACTTTCATTCGCCTTCGTGCTGGTCTGTGCATTGACCAGCCTTTCGTTGGCACAAGCAACTAAACCCGCCGCTGGCAAAGCCGCCGGCAAACCCGCGCCCAAGGCCGTTAAATTCATGGGCAAGGGCGATGGCATTGCCACCTGCCCGGTAACCGGCGAAGAGTTGCACAACAAGGATATGAAGGCCGATCTCTTTGGCCGCACGGTTTACTTCTGCTGCGCCGGCTGTCTGGCCAAAGCCCAGAAGACGCCCGCCGCCTACATCAAGAAAACGGAAGCCGCGCAACTTGCCGCCGTCAAGGGCCTGCCGAAAGCCAAGGGCCACGGACATGGAGAACACGCCGCAAAGGATGAGCACGCCGAGCACGCCGGGGCAGCAGTTAAGTTCATGGGCAAAGGCGATGGCGTCGAGACTTGCCCGGTGACGGGTGAACCGGTCAACAAGAACCTCAAGGGCGAGGCGCTTGGTCGGGCTTTCTATGTTTGCTGCGAAGGCTGCATGGACACAGTCAAAAAGAACCCCGCCGCTTACCTGAAGCCAATGGCAGCCGAAAAGACTGCGACCGCATTCATGGGCAAAGGCGACGGCCTTGAAACTTGTCCGGTGACCGGCGAACCGGTGGACAAAAACCTGAAGGGCGAGGCCAATGGCCACACCTTTTATGTTTGCTGCGCGGGCTGCCTCGATACGGTGAAAGCCAGTCCGGCCGCTTATCTGAAAGCGGCCAAGAAATAAACAACCGAATAAGACCGGCGTTGCTTGAGAGCCGTTGCGTGCCAGGTGCATGCAACGGCTCTTGCCGTTTGCAGAAAATTTCCATGGATGTAATGCCCGTGCCGCTTTCCTCACCTTCACGTAGCCGGGGAACTGGCAGACTTGGCCGCTGTCCACTGCGTTTCCAGTTCGCCCCGCAAGCGGAAATTACCTGGTCTGGTTTGGAAGAGGTTTAGCATTGAAGCTCGAGCAAAGGTTATTGCGCAAATATCAGTCCGAAGCCAAAGCGCGGCTATTAGTAGCCGTCTTTCAGCAAGAATTGGGACGGCGCCTGCTGCGCTGGTGGTTCCGGCGCGACCGCACACCCGCCGGGGCTACCGCTGCGACCACGCAATACGTCGCCTTGGCGCAACTGGCCGGACGGGATGAAGAAGCGCTGGCCGAGTTGCAGCACGCCTTAGCCATTCATCCTACCCTGAGCGCCTTGTGGTTACTCAACGGCCGCGCCTTGTTCGCGCTGGGCCGTCACGAAGAGGCGCACCAGAGCCTGACCGAAGCCTGTGAACTCGACGCGCAACTCAGCGCCGCCTGGAGCCTGCAAGCGGTGGTCTTGTATGAACTCCATCGTTATGATGAAGCGCTCAACAGCGGGCGGCAGGCCTTGCAACTCAATGAAACCGATCAGCGTTGCTGGCATACCCTCGGCTTGGTTTTGCGCGCGTTGGGGCGCCACGAACAAGCCGCCCTGTCGTTTGCGACGGCGCACGAGTTACAAGCGGATTTCGCCGCAGCCTGGCGGGACGAAGGGCTGGCCCTCAGCATGCTGGGGCGGCACGCAGAAGCGTTGGAAGCGTTCTCCAGCGCGCTGAAGCTCACGCCCAATGACCTGGATGCTCACCTGGCCAAGGCCCGCACGCTGACGGCGCTCGGACGGCCAGCGGAAGCCCTCGGCTGTTATGACCGTTATCTGTCCGGCCATCCGATTGATGCGGCGGTCTGGGCCGAACGCGCGTTGGATTTGTGTGCGGATGGGCAGCGCGAAAAAGCCATCGCCAGTGCCGCGCGCGCCGTTGAACTCGCCCCCGAAACGGGCCGCTATTGGCTCGATTACGGCATCGTGCTGGATGAGGCGGGCAGCACCGGCGAAGCGCTCACCAGTTACCGGCGCGCCCTTGAATTGAGTCCGAACACCCTGGGCGCCTGGCATCAACTCGGGCGCCTCTATCTGCGCGAATTTCTTTCTGCCATCAAACAGCAGGATTTACGCTTGGCCAAACAGCATTGGCTGGAAGGCGTGCGCTGCGGGCGGCAGGGGCAAGCGCCGGAGTGGCAGCGGCTGGAATTCGATTTTCTGCAGGGCGCTGTCGTGCTAGGCCAGCGGGAGTTTGTGCTGCAAATGATCCTGGAACTGGAAGACGGCAACCCCCAGTTGCCACCGTTGCAATGCGCGATTGAGGTGATGCTGGCGGGCAATACCGCGATGCTGAAACGGCTGCCGCGCGAACTGCGCCGCCATACCGAAGAACTGATCCAGCGGCTTGCGCCATTAGCTGCCTAAAATACGCGGCCCGTTCCCAACTCCATGCTGGTCAAGAGTTGGCAAAGCGCCGCACCGGCAATACTCAGATTCAGTATTACCGGTGCGGCGCTTTGTAGTTGCGTCGAGAGCCCAGCCTAACGCCTGGCTTGCACTTCGATGTCGGGTGGCGTCTTGGGCTTCAGCCAAAACAAACGCCGAGAGTAGCTTGCGGTGAGCCGCGCGCTCAGGCGCCGTTGACCAGCGTCTTCAACTCGCGGCCGAACTTCACATCAATCTTGCCGGAGCGTTCTTCAATGACCAGACCCGTGCCGAATTTTGGGTGTTCAATGCGTTCACCGACTTTGAAGCGGGATTGCATCGAATAGGGGCGCGCCGGGCCCGCCGCTTGCTCCAACTCCGCCAGCGTCTTTTTCGAGCCGGGCGCTGAAGAGCGTGTGCGGGTCGAAGCGGTGCGCGTCGTGGCTTTCTTGATGCGATAGATGTGGTTGGATTGGCAGGTGCGGCATTGCACGCGCTCAATGGCGCCTGTCGCGCTGACCGCCGCGATGACGTGTTCGCGCGTGTCTTTGCAACGTCCGCAATGAGTCTCGACATCGCCGCCCAGTTGCGGCTTGCTAATGATCCCGAGAGTGTTTTGCATGGAGGTCGTTTCTGATTTGGTTGCTGTGTTGGTGCTTTTAATCATAGGTTCTTGTGAAGTTGTTTATCTCAATTGGATGGCTAATTTAGCGTAAACGAGGAGATAAAGCAAAAGCGGGTTTTTTACGTCCAAAGCTGTTGCGCCAGCAGGTTCAAAAACGTGCCCACATCCGTCACGACGCCCACGGTTTGGGCCGAGCCGCGATCCGCCAGTTTGGTCACCACCGCCGGGTTGATGTCTACGCAAACCATGCGCACCCACGAGGGCGTCATGTTGCCGACGCCAATCGAATGCAACATCGTGGACAGGCAAAGCACCAGCTTCGCGTCAGTGAGCAGCGCGGCGTATGCCTCTTGCGCCTTGAGCAAATCCATCTCGGTGTCGGGCAGCGGGCCGTCATCGCGGATCGAACCGGCCAGTACGAAGGGCACGTTGTGCTTGACCAGTTCATACATCACGCCCGCCCGCAGCGCACCGGCCTCGACCGCGCCTTTGATCGAACCGTAGCGGTTGATCGTGTTGATGGCGCGCATGTGGTTTTTGTGGCCCTCTTCAATTGGGTTGCCGTGTTCCAAGTCAACGCCGAGCGAAGTTCCGAACAGCGTGTGTTCGATGTCGTGCACCGCGATGGCATTCCCCGCGAGCAGCGCGTCAACGTAGCCTTTGCGGATGATCTCGCCAAAGGCCTGCGAGCCGCCGGTGTGAATGACGACCGGCCCGGCGACGAAGACGATGCGGCCGCCTTCGGCTTTGATCTGGCGCATGATCTCGGCGATTTTGCGGACGGCGGTTTCGACGCGGCGTTCCGATGAGATTTCGTTGGCCATAAACGCGAAGCCCAACCGGTCGCGTTCCTTGAATTCGGGTTGAATGCGGATGCCGTGTTTGCCGCACAACACCGCTTCGCCCGCTTTGACCTCGCGCAGTTTGCGGCATTCGGCGGTATTCCCGTTTGGGCCGTCTTTGATAATGATGACCGCGTCCATGCGCTGGTTGGCGACTTCGAGCCAGGCGCCGCCTGAACGCACAAAGGTGCGATGGTTGGTGGTGGAATAGAAATCTTCCGGCACGACCTTGTCGCAGGGCGCCGGTTTCAGCAGGGCGTCTTCGGTTTTTGCCTGGTAACAACCCAGTTCGACCAGTTCGAGCAGCGTTTTATCGAGCGTCTCTTTGGCCGATGCGATGACGCGCAATTTCAAATGCGAGAATTCGTCGTTGGTGCGGCCCAGCCGGAAATCTACGACTTCATAAACCGCGCCGCATTCGATCACGCGATCCATCACGCGGGCGAGAATCTGCGAATCCACCAAGTGGCCTTCGGCTTCGACAATTTCAGCGTAATCCATAGTGGCGGGAAAGTAGCATAGCGGCGCGCGCATTGGCTATTGGCGCGGACTGAGCGGTGCGTGTGCGATTTATTTGAAGCCTGTGCTTATTTTGCCGCGCAGCGGCTTTGGAGTGCGTGCGGCACGGGCCGCCGCTTTGGTAGTTCCTTCGCATTCGAACAATCAAAGGACTACCAAAGCGG
>JANOWX010001138.1:0-10427 GCA_031418175.1 Acidobacteriota bacterium
GTTTAGAGTTCAAGCTTTAGCTTGTCCGGGCGCGCCACAGGCGCAGTCGCCCGGACAAGCTGAAGCTTGAACTCTAAACGCCTGAACTTGATGCGCTCAGGTAGCTTGAGTGTAGCAAGCTTGCTGGTTCCGATTTAGACAGTTCAACGTAGGACGGAGGTTTAGATGTCCAATCTTTCAACCCAAGCAATACCGCGCGAATTGATTGCCCGCCTCATTCAGGACGATGAAGTGCAACTGGCAATTCAGAAAGCTTGGCAGCGATACGCCACGGCAACAACCGATCACCTGATAGCCGGAACATTTCAAGCGGATGCGGCAACTGAAGTGTCGCCAGCCTTGCCGGAGAAATCGCAAGCGCCACTGCCTGACAAATACGAACTCAATCCATGGGGTTACGCAGTTGTCGCCGGATTGATCGGGTTGTTTTGTGCCGATGAACCCGGCGGACTGGCTGGCTGGCAAGGCTACTTGCTGGGCTTTGTGGGCGTGTTCCTGTCCATCGGCTGCTTGGAAGTGAGCGTGCAGAGGCGGCGTATTCAACAAAGAATCAGAGAGCAAAGATGACAGAGACTGAACCGGCAGCGCCCGCAAATTCCCTGCAAGAATCGAACTCAGCAAAATCTTTCTGGCAAGCCATTCGCGGCTACCCGCTCACCGCCTTCCTCATCTGCCTCTGCGGCGTCAGCCTTGAAAACATGGATCAGGCGCTCTACCAGTACGTCTTCCCGCAAATCATCACGCATTTTCAGTGGACGCCGCAGCAGGCGGGCATTTACTCGGCCATCGTCTTCACGATTGCGGGCGCGAGCATTGCGGCGCTGGGCGTGCTGACGGATCGCGTCGGGCGCAAACGCGTCTTTATGCTTTCGATGATCGTGGGGTCGTTCTTTGTGGCGACGATGTTTTGGGCGCGCACGACCTGGCAGTTGTTGGTGTTGCGCACGATCGGCTTTGCCACGGGCGGGATTCAATCGCCGGTGACGGGAACCATCGTGGTCGAAGAGTCACCGCCAAAGTATCGCGGCTTGCTGTCGGGCATTTTGCAGATCGGCTATCCGCTGGGTTGGGCGCTGGCTTCGCTGGCGTGTTTGGGGCTGATCAGCTTGGTGGGGCAGGACGCGTGGCTGGCGGGCGCGTGGCGCTATGCGTTCTTTATCAGCCTGCTCAGCATTCCGTATTTTCTGCTGATCGCCAAGTATCTGCGCGAAACGAAAGCATTTGAAGCCGCGCGGCAAATGCCGGATAAGCCGCGTTTCAGGGAATTGTTCGGCCCGCAACTGCGCTACAAAACGGCCATGCTCTTTCTGGGCGAATTCTTCCACGTCTTCGCTTACGGCACGACGCTCTGGCTGAATCTGTACTTTCAGAAGGCGCGCTTGTGGACGCCGAAGGACGCGATTGCGATTGTCGGCTTGTCGTATGCGGTCGGTTCGCTGGGTTACATCGTCTCGGCTTATGTCGGCGAATTCTTTATCCGGCGGCGCAACGTCATCATCATTTGGGCGCAGTTGGGCGCGGTTTCGTTCGCGGTGATGATCTGGCTGGCGCATTCGTGGTGGGCGGTGCTGATTAGTTATTGCCTGATGACGTTTTTCTTTTACGGCACGACGGCGGTCAAATTCACCTTTATCGCCGAAAACTTCCCGGCGCGTTTGCGGGCGACGGGCGTGACCTTTGCGGGTTCGCTGGCTGTCAATCTGGGCGTGGCGTATGGGCCGCTGGCGTTGGGTTTCGCCATCGAGCGGGTGGGTTGGAATTGGGCTTATACGGTGTGCGGGATTGCTTCTATCTTCGTTTCCGGCTTATTCTTCCTCGCACTTCCCGCCGAGCCGCGCGAGTTGGATTAGCGCGCGCCACGTTTTTCAGCACTGATAAAGGCAGCGAGTTGTGAGGCGTCCCTTAACACAGGCGCTGTTTGCGCTATTCAAGAATGAGAACTGCGCGCGCTTTCAACAAGGAGAAAATAACAAATGCCCCCGTCCAAACCCATCATCAGCGCGATCAAAAGCGTTGTCATACGCGTGCAAGCGATCGAAACCGCGCGCCCTGTTTACGAAAAGCTGCTCGGCCTGCAGGCGCTCAGCGAGACCGATCTGCTCACCGACAAAACGCGCCGCCTGTGGGGTTTGAATGCCCGGCAGGTGCGCTGTGTGCGGCTGGGCAAACCCGGCGATAGTTTCGGCATGATTGATTTGGTCGAACTGACCGGCCAAACCAGCGATCCGTTGCGCAATCCGCAACGCCCCTGGGATTACGGCTGGCTCACGCTGAACGCGAAGACCAGCCACCTAGACCGCGCCGTCGAAGCCGCCCAAGCACTGGGCGCGCAAACAATCTCGCCGCCGCACAATTACGAAGCAGGCGGCAAACAGATCCGCGAAGTGATGGTGAATCTACCCACCGGCGAACGCCTGACGCTGTTGCAGGTCGGCCCGGCGGACGAAGCCGCGCCGTTGTTCGGCGAACCGTTGGCCACGATGGGCGCGGTCGTGCCTTCGTTGGCAGAGTCGCTGGCGTTTTACCGCGATGCGCTCGGCCTGAGCGTCGCCGTCTCGCTAGACCAAACGGGCGATCCGTTTGCGACGATGCTGGGCGCGCCGGCGCATACGCGTGTTCAGATGGCGCTGCTCACATCGGATGGCAATTGGACGGGCAAATACGAATTGCTGCAAATGACGCTGCCGCCCGGTTCACCGCCCACGCTGGATCGCAACCGCGATGCCGATGGCATGCGGCTGGGGTTTTGGATGATCAGCGTGATGACGCCGGATATGGATCAAATGCGGGCCGCCTGCCGCCACGCCGGCGTGAGCATCGTGCGCGGCGTGGCGACGATTGACCGGCCCTGTTTCGGGCGCGTCAAAGCAATGGTGATCCGCGCGCCCGGCGGCGAATTGATTGAATGCATGGCGCCCGCCGCTGGGCCCGTGTCATCGCGTTGAAACCTTGGTGCGCACGCTTCGCGAGCGTGCGCACCCAGGGACTTTTCAAATGATTTGCACGATCAGAGCGGCGCTTGCCGCTGATGAACCATTCCTTTGGGAGATGCTATATCAAGCCCTGCACGTGCCGCCGGGCCAACCGCCGTTTCCGCGCGCGATTTTGCAGCAGCCTGAAATCAGCCAGTACTTGCACGAGTGGGGCCGCCCCGGTGATTTTGCTTTGCTGGCCAAATCCGCCACACAGCCGGTGGGTGCGGCTTGGTTACGATTGCTGCCGCACGGGTACGGTTACGTGGATGCGGCGACACCGGAATTGACCGTCGCGGTTGTGCCGGAATTTCGCGGGCAGGGAATCGGCGCAAAGTTGCTCACAGCGTTATTCACGCAGGCCCAAATACGCTATGCCGCTGTTTCGTTAAGCGTGTCCGCCGCTAATCCGGCGGCGCGCTTATACCGGCGGCTGGGTTTTGAAACGCTGGGTCAGGCGGGCACGTCATTGCTGATGCGCAAATGGTTGTGACAAAGAATGCACTGGCAAAGGCGTTTAGGACTTGACCAAATACCACACACAGTTTTATGACCAAGCGTCAGCGCGCCGGGAAACCGCTGAAACCGAATCGGCAACGGCGCGACTTCCTGAAACAAACACTCGCAGTATCAGGCGCCAGTTGGCTGGCCGCTGAGTCGTTCACCGACAGACTACCCACCACCGCGAACGCCATCGTTGCAGCGCAAGCGAAAGGAACCACGACAATGACCACGATCACGGCCTACCGCGCACTTTGCATGCAAGTGAAGTGTGAAGCCGTCACCATGATTAAGGACAAGGCCGAAGCCCGCGCGCTGATGAAAAAATCCATCGAACGCCTGCGCGCCCAAACGCTCGCGGCCCGCAGCTTTCTCGGCGAAGACCTCAAGCTGGTCGTTTTCCCGGAGTATTTCCTGACGGGCTTTCCGCTGGGCGACTCCATTCCCGTTTGGGCCGACAAGGCCGCGCTCGAAATGAACGGCCCCGAATATGAAGGGCTCGGCAAGCTCGCACAGGAAGGCAAACTTTATCTCGCGGGCAATAATTACGAAGTTGATCCCAAGTTTCCCGGCCTCTATTTTCAGACCTCTTTTCTCATCGAACCCGCTGGCAATGTGGTGCTGCGTTACCGCCGCTTGAATTCGATGTTTGCGCCGACGCCGCACGACGTGTGGGACAAGTACCTGGACGTTTACGGCTTGGAAGGTGTTTTCCCCGTCGCCAAAACGCCTTATGGTAATTTCGCGGCGATTGCGTCCGAAGAAATTCTCTATCCCGAAATCGCGCGCTGCCATGCGATGCGCGGGGCTGAAATCTTTTTGCATTGCTCTTCGCAGGCGAACGAAACCGCGAAAGGGATCAAAGACGTCTGCACGATTGCGCGCGCGGTAGAAAATTCAGCCTACGTCGTCTCGACCAATTCAGGCGGTTACGCGGGCACGCCGGTGCCGGATGCGTCAACGGATGGCGGTTCGAAAATCGTGGATTATCAGGGCCTAGTGCTGACCAAAACCGGCTGGGGCGAAAGCTGGGCGGCCGTGGCGGAGCTCGATCTGGCGGCGTTACGGCGCTTTCGCCAACGGCCCGGCATGGAAAATATGCTGGCGCGCCAACGCTTCGAGGCTTATGCGGCCAGCTACGCCGGGCATCACCATTACCCCGCCAATAATATGCTCAACGTAAAACCGGAGCGCAGCCACTTTCTGAAGACGCAGCAAGAGACGATTGCGAAATTGGTGAAAGCCGGGGTGATTAACGAGTGAGGGACATTCCATGCTGAGGCCCACTTGGGATAAATTTGAATGGGACGATGAAAACAGGAAAAATGGCAACGTCCAGCATTTGCGTGATCATGGAATCGAGCCAGAGGAAGCCCAGGAATGTTTCTTTCGATCTCGTGACTTGTACAAAGATGAAAGGCGGGACGATGGGGTGTATAAGCTGGAAGGGAAAACGCGGCTTGGGCGCAGGCTCTGTTTAGTTTTTCAGGACAAAGGGAACGGGCTAGCCCGGATTTTCACCGGTTGGGATATACAACCGAAGAAGAAAAAGCGATGAAGAAACAAATTTGTGATTTATCTGCCGTCGCGCGCGAACAACTCGAAGAGGCTTATCATCAAATGAGTCCCGAGGATTTGGACGATTGGATGCTGGTGGCGCGCGTGCATGTTCCGGAGACCATTTGCCTGCCTGACACGCTGGCCGAGCGTTTAAGCGCGCTGGCGGATGTGCTGGGAGAGCCCGAGTACCAAGCCATGGTCATACGCTGGATTGAAGAACGGCTGCAACAAGAAGCCCGCCTGGCGCTGCGCGTGTCCAAGCAACTCAAACCCAAGGCGCAAGCCAAGCCCAAAGCCATTGCTGTGCTGGCGCGGCGCGCGCCCAAAAAGCTGCCGCGTGCTCAAACCATTTAACGGAGAACCCAATGAAACGAACCCTCTTTATCCTGCGGCTCAGCAGCGCCGTTGTTTGGCTGGCGGCCTGCGACACGCAGCAATCTCCCGACCTGGCAAAACAAAAAGCATCCAATCAACCGGCGGCCCGCAGCGTTGCCGGCACCGCCGCTGAATCAAACACACCCAAACCAACCATGACCAAAGCATCCTTTGGCAAACTCGCCGACGGCACGGCTGTTGACCTTTACACACTGGCCAACAGCAAAGGCTTCGAAGCCCGCATCACCAATTACGGCGGCATCGTCGTTTCGCTCAAAGCGCCCGACAAGAGCGGCAAGCTCGCTGATGTCGTGCTCGGCTTTGACAAACTGGACGGCTATCTCAAAACGCATCCGTTCTTCGGCGCGCTGGCCGGGCGCTATGCCAACCGCATCGCCAAGGGGCAGTTCAAGCTGGGCGACAAGACATACAAGCTCTTCGTCAACAACGGCCCCAACAGCCTGCACGGCGGCAAGATCGGCTTCGACAAAAAAGTCTGGACGGCCAGAGACGTTTCCAAATCCGATGAGGCGGGCTTGGAGTTGAGTTACCTCAGCAAGGACGGCGAGGAAGGCTATCCCGGCAACCTGAACGTGACGGTGACGTATTGGCTGACCAACAACAATGAATTGAAGATTGACTATCTCGCCACGACCGACAAAGAGACGGTGCTGAACATCACCAACCATTCCTATTTCAATCTCGCGGGCGCGGGCAACGGCGACATCCTCAAACACGAGGTGATGATCAACGCCGACCGCGTCACGGCCGTAGACGCCACGTTGATCCCGACCGGCGAGGTCAAACCCGTCGCCGGCACGCCGCTCGATTTCACCAAGCCGCAGGTCATCGGCGCGCGCATTGACGATGCCAAAGATCAACAGATGGTTTATGGCAAAGGCTACGATCACAATTTTGTGTTGAATAACAGCACCGGCGCGGTGGCGCTGGCCGCGCGCGTGACCGAACCCACCACAGGCCGCGTGCTGGAAGTGTTGACCGATCAACCCGGCGTGCAGCTTTACACCGGCAACTTCCTGGACGGGACGATCACGGGCAAGGGCGGCAAGGTTTATCCGCGCCGTTCGGGCTTTTGTTTAGAAACACAGCATTATCCCGATTCCCCCAATCATCCGAACTTCCCGACCACGGCGTTGAAGCCGGGTGAACAGTTCAAGAGCACAACCGTGTTCAAGTTTTCAGTGCAGTAATTTCATAAGAGTCCTGCCGCGGATTGACGCAGAGAAACGCTGATCTGCGCGTTTCTGCGTTGATCAGCGGCCAGTCTTTTCCGAGGAGTAGACATATGAGAAGAAAGATTTTCTGGACACTGATACTCGCCACGGCAAGCTTGCTCGCGGCCTTTCAAATCGCCAGTGGCCAACAGCGCAGCGCCAGCGCCAGTCCCGACCTGATTGCGCGCCGCAACGCCATTGAGGCAGAACTGCAATCCAGCGCCATCGTCGAACGCAAGCTGATGATCCCGATGCGCGATGGCAAACGCATGGCCGCCGACCTGTACCGCCCGAAAGATACATCCAAAAAATATCCCACGATCTTTTCGCGCACACCCTACAACTTCAATTATTGGGATGTGCGCAATCGCGTCGTGGGCGATATGAGCCAGCAACTCGAAGCCGTCAAACGCGGCTACGCTTATATGGTGATGAATGAGCGCGGCCATTTCTTTTCCGAAGGGAACTACGACATCCTCGGCCCACCGCTCACCGATGGCGATGACGCGCTGACGTGGATGGCCAAACAATCCTGGTCGAACGGCAAGGTCGGCACGATCGGTTGTTCATCAACCGCCGAATGGCAACTGGCCGTCGCGGCGCAAGGCAATCCGGCCTTTGCCGCGATGATCCCGCAAGGCTTTGGCGCGGGCGTAGGGCGCGTCGGCGGCTATTACGAACAAGGCAATTGGTATCGCGGCGGCGCGGTGCAGATGCTCTTCATCGCCTGGCTCTATGGCGAACAGAATCAGGTGCGCCCGCAAATGCCGCCCAACGCCACGCAAGAAGATTTGATTCGCGCGGCGAAATCCTTCGACCTCGCGCAACAAGCGCCGCCCGTTGATTGGTCAAAGGCGCTCACGCATTTGCCCGTGATGGACATTATGAAAGCCGTGGATGGGCCGCGCGGCATCTTCGCCGATGACATGCCGGTGGACACGGGCGGCGCGATGATCAAGCGCGCGCCCAACGATCCGGCCTGGTACAAGGGCGGCCTGTGGCACGACAACATGAAAGTCAATGTGCCCGGCTTCTGGTTCATGTCCTGGTACGACGTGTCGGTCGGGCCGAATCTGGCGGCCTACAACCACGTGCGCAAAACGGCGCGGCCCGACATCGCCAATCAGCAATACGCCGTGATCGCGCCGACGCTGCATTGCGCCTATACGCGCGCGACCGAAAATACCGTCGTCGGCGAACGCAGCATGGGCGACGCGCGGTTGGACTACAAAGAACTGACTTACGGCTGGTTTGATCGGTTTTTGAAAGGCGAAGAGAACGGCATTCTCAGCAAGCTGCCGAAGGTGCGCTATTACACGATGGGCCTCAACAAGTGGCAATCATCCGACACTTGGCCACCCACGGGCGCGCAGCCAATGAAGTTCTATCTGGCGAGCGGCGGCAAGGCGAATACGCTCAATGGCGACGGTGTGCTGGCCGCAGCGGCTCCGGCGACAGACGCGCCTGACAACTTCGATTACGACCCAATGAATCCAGTACCGTCGTATGGCGGAAACGTTTGTTGCACGGGCAATGCGGTGCAGGGCGGCGCTTTCGATCAACGCAAGATGGAGGCGCGGCCCGACATCCTGGTTTACAGCACCGAACCGCTGGCGCAAGGCATGGAAGTCAGCGGCCCCATCGAGGTCACACTCTATATTTCATCGGACTGCAAAGACACCGATTTCACGGTCAAGCTGATTGACGTGTTGCCTGACGGCACGGCCTACAATTTGGACGAGACGATTCAGCGCATGCGCTATCGTGACGGCTACGACAAGCCGCTGGGGTGGCCCTTCTTTATGGAAGCGGGTAAGGTTTACAAGGTGACGCTGCAACCGATGACGACCAGCAATTTCTTTGACGCGGGACATCGCATTCGGTTGGAAGTGTCGAGCAGCAACTTCCCGCGCTTTGATCGCAATATGAATACGGGCGGGAAGAATTACGACGAGACGAAAGGCGTGGTTGCGCACAATGCGGTGCATCATTCGCGGCAGTATCCGTCGGAAGTGAAGATGACGGTGGTGAAGAGATAGTAAAGGAATGTGGCGCGATTCATAAAACGAACGGTGTGCAAGTGAGCGTGGCGGCACCGCAACAACGGAAGATGTGCCGCAATTGCTTGCTGCTTTAGCCATGCCTCGAGATAATGACAGATATGAATGATTTGCAAATCATGACGGGCGATAGCCTGACAGTCTTGCCCACGTTGGCAGCAGAGTCTGTGCAATGCTGCGTGACCTCCCCGCCGTATTGGGGATTACGCGACTACGATCATCCGGCACAGATTGGGGCTGAGTTATCGCCAGAACTTTACGTCGAAAACCTCGTGGCGATCTTTCGAGAAGTTCGTCGTGTGCTGCGCAAGGATGGAACGGTGTGGCTGAATGTGGGTGATGGCTATGCACGAAACGGTGGAACAGGTAATTGCGGCCCGAATGCTGTGGTCGGGAACACGAAAAAACTAATCCAAAAACGCAACTGCAAAGTGCCTGATTGCTGGGGACTCAAAGATAGAGATTTGATGGGGCTGCCCTGGCGTGTGGCGTTCGCCTTGCAAGCGGATGGTTGGGTGTTGCGCTCGAAAATCACCTGGATCAAGAAAACCGCGATGCCGGAAAGCGTCAAGAATCGGCCCACGAACGCGACCGAAGAGTTATTCCTGCTGAGCAAATCGCCAACCTACTACTACGACTCGAACGGCTTTCGAGAAGCAAGTGGCGCGAATCTGCGCAACTATTGGATACTCGGCCCGGACCCAAACGGGAACGGACATCCTGCGGCCTTCCCGCGTGAATTGGCGCGACGATGTATCCTGCTTGGCTCGCGTGTCGGCGATACGGTGCTTGATCCTTTCGGCGGTTCTGGAACGACGGGGCTGGCAGCTAGTGAGTTAGGCCGTACGTCAATCTTGATAGAACTCAATCCTACCTACGCCCAGATGGGCAAAGAGCGCACCCGCTATGGCACGCAAACCCGGTTCGAAGCAGTTAATTCTTGAATTTTTTCTGCGCAATGTTGGACGTGTGCTTGAGTCACGAGACATTCAAAAGGCGGGCAATGGAGCCGTTGAATGGGCGCGTCGAGTCCGTGAACTGCGCAACGAAGATGGCTATCAAATTCTTTCGCACAAAGACCGTGCGAGCTTGAAGCCCAATCAGTACCTGATGGAAACCATCGAGCGCGTGCCTGCATTCGCGCGTGGTATTTCCAAAGAGACTCGCGCGTGGGTGCTGGAAAGAAATGGCTACACCTGTCAGATGTGCGGCGTAGCGGCGGGCGATCCTGATCCACTTGGTGGTAATCGAACAGTGCGCTTGACGATGGGCCATATTATTGACAAGTCGAAGGGCGGTGACGATACGCCGCAGAATCTGCGCGCGGTTTGTACGAATTGTAATGAGGGGTTGCAAAACACCGCGTTACCAAAACCGGATCGGATTCACCTGCTTGCACAAATCCGGCGCGCAACGATTCAGGATCAGGAAACAGTGCTGAAATGGTTGCTCCAAAAGTTCAATCTGGAAACCAGGAAAAAATAAAGACATTTCCGCAAGTTGACGGACGAGGAACTTCCCCGGCGAGCCGCAATCCTTTCGCCTTCATTGCCCGCGCACACCTCGAAGCGCGCCAGACCGGAAACGATATGAGCCGCCGCTACGATTTGCGGATGGTGTTGCAGGACGCGGTTGAGGCCAGTGGGATAGGCGAGAGCGAAGCCTTGTGCGTGTGGCGCGTGCTCAAGCGGCTCTTTGGCCTCGCAAGACGCCGCGCCCCTGCA
>JANOWX010001139.1:0-13778 GCA_031418175.1 Acidobacteriota bacterium
CCTAAGCGCGACTTCGTTGCTGGAATTCCGCCTGGGCCTGTCGCGCACCGTGGCCGGCAAGAGCGCGCCGGGCGTGGGCGATCCCGTGTTTCTGCTGCCGGGCTTGCCGACCGATCCGAAATTGGCTGGCGGGTTGAACACGCAAGCCATCGGCGGTTTTACGCCACTGGGCCGCCGTGGCTCCAATCCGCAAGAACAAGACCCCTTCGTGGTGAACCCGCGCGTCAATTACACGACCGTGCTGGGTCGCCACAGTTTGAAGGCCGGTTACGAATTTCAGCGCATCAACACCGCCGTTGACGATGTCTCGCCGAAGTATGGGCAGGATACTTACGGCGGTCAGTTCAGCCGTCCGACTGGCGTGACCGCCAACAACCTTTACAACCTGGCCGATTTTCTGTTCGGCGCGCGCAGCCGGTATCAACTGACCACGCTGTTTGTCGCGCAATACCGCCAGCGCATGTATTTCGGTTATCTGCAGGATGATTTCAAAGTCAGCCCCAAGCTGACGCTCAATCTGGGCGTGCGTTACGAATTCGCCACGCCACAATTCGAAGACAAGAACCGGCTGACGAACTTTGACCCGGTGGCCAAAAAGATCGTATTGGCAAGTGACGGCGCACTGTCGAATCGCGCGCTGGTCAATCCCGACCGCAACAACTGGGCGCCGCGTCTCGGCTTGGCATACAACCTGACGCCGCGCACCGTGCTACGCGGCGGTTACGGCGTCAGCTATGTCCACTTCAACCGGATGGGCGGGGAAAATCTGCTGGCGCTCAATTACCCGAACGTGTTGAGCGTCACGATAGATCAAGGCGCAACTGAATTGGGACGCGGCCTCTGCACGGGCGACACTTTCCTGAACTGCTTCCGTCCGACGCAGGCCGGCTATCCGAGCGGCATGCTCGCGCCTGAGCGCGTCAACATCCTAAACACGACCCTCAACTTCACGCCGCGCGAGACGCGGACAGGTTACGTGCAAAGCTGGCATCTCGACGTGCAGCGCGAATTGCTGAAGGGCTTGCTGCTGGACGTGGCTTACGTCGGCAATCACAGCGTCAAACTGATTGCGCTGGGCGATTACAACCAGGCGCGGCTGGTGACGGCGGAAGAAGACCGCCTCGCAGCATTGCCCGCCAACGACCCCAACCGCCGCGCGCTGCCGTCCATTCAGGCGCGCCGCCCGCTGGCCGAGTTCGGCAACATTCAAGCCTCGTTCAATGGCGGCTTCGCCAACTATCACGCCTTGCAGATCAAGCTGGAACGCCGCTTCAGCGCTGGGCTGTACCTGCTCAACTCTTTCACCTGGTCGAAGGCGCTGGACAACGTCGCCGGACACCTGGAAACGGCGGGCGGCGACAATTCGCGTTTGAACATCCGCAACATCGGCGGCGACAAGGGCCTGTCGAATTACAACCAGCCGATCAACAACACGACCAGCGTCGTGTATGACCTGCCGTTTGGCAAAGGGCGCAAGTTTGCGAGCAACATTGCCACGGTGGGGGATTACGTGATTGGCGGCTGGCGCGCGACGCTCATCAATTCGATGACCAGCGGTTTGCCGGTCAACCTGACCTACGGCGCGGTGGCCGGTTACAGCGTCGGCAACACGGCCACCTTGCGGCCCAACCTGACGGGCCAGGCGTTGCGCAGCCCCGGTCTGAACCCGAACGATTACCTGAGCCTGACCGGCGTATCGGTGCCCGCCGGCACGCAGCTTTTCGGCAATGCCGGGCGCAACATCGTGCGCGGGCCGAGTTTCTTCCAGGCTGATTTGGGCTTGCACAAAGCTTTCCCGGTCTGGAAAGAACGAACCAAGCTGGAGTTCCGCATGGAGGCGTTCAATCTGTTCAACCGGACGAACTTCCAGACCCCTGACGGCAGCGCGACGAATGCGCGCTCGGCGACCGGCGGCTACGGTGTAATCCGTAGCACGTTCCCGGCGCGGCAGATTCAGTTCGCGTTGAAGCTGATCTTCTAACTTACACGAGGGTAGGACAGACTTTAGTCTGTCCTAGTTTGTCCACCGATGCGGGCCACACGCACGGGGTAGGACAGACTAAAGTCCGTCCTACCTTCCTGAGCACCCCAGATGAAAATAAAACATTGCCTGCTTGTGTTACTGCTACTCCTGGCGTTATCCATTCCAGCCGTCGCGCAAAGCAAGACCGAAAACGTCATCCTGATCACCCTCGACGGCGCGCGCACACAGGAAGTCTTTGGCGGCCTCGACCTCGACATCCTCAAAGACAAAACCAAAAAAGGCCGCGTCGAAGACACCGCGCTGTATAAAAAATACTGGGCCGACACGGCTGAGGCGCGCCGCTTGAAGCTGCTGCCGTTTTTCTGGGGCAGGCTGCTGCAACAGCACGGCTCCATCGCCGGCAACCGCGCGTTGAACAGCGCCGTGATGACGACCAACAAGATGTGGTTCTCTTATCCCGGCTATTCCGAAATCCTCACCGGCCAAGCGCACGACGACGTGATTAACAGCAACGACCGCAAGCGCAACCCCTATCCGAGCGTGCTCGAATTTCTCAAACGCAAGCTCAAGCTCAGCAAAGAACAAGTCGCGCTCTTCGGCTCCTGGGATGTCTTCAACTGGATCGGCGAGCATGAGGAAGGGGCGGTAACCATCAACGCCGGGCACGAACCGTATGCTTCGACCGACCCGGAAATCAAAGTGCTGGGCAAGCTGCAAAGCGAACAGCTCAGCCCGTGGGACAGCGTGCGCTTCGATTATTTCACCGTCCGCTTTGCGCTGGAACATTTGAAAAAGTACCAGCCGCGCGTCATGCACATCGCGCTCGGCGAAACCGACGATTGGGCGCACGAGGGCGATTACGCGCACGTGCTCAATTCGTTCGCGCACAACGACCGGCAGTTGAAAGAGTTGTGGGAATACCTGCAACGCACGCCGCGTTACCGCGACAAGACTTCGATTATCGTGACGATAGATCACGGGCGCGGCAACACCATCCGCGACTGGACGGATCACGGCGAGAAGGTGCCCGAAGCGCAATACATTTGGATGGCCTTTGTTAGCCCGGACAGCGCCTTGCGCGGCGAATGGAAAGACAGCGCGACGATCTATCAGAACCAAGTGGCCGCCACGCTTTGTAAGTGGTTGGGGTTTGATTACAGCGAACAGAATCCGCAGGCGGGGAAGCCGGTGGCGCGCTTGTTTGTGAAGTAGCCGCGACCTGGGTACGCACCGCTTCCAGCGTGCGGATTTGGCAACGGACGGATTGATGCCGGAGGGAATCCCTCCGGCATTTTTGCGTCTGAGGCCAAGGCCGCACGCTGGAAGCGATGCGTACCCAGGTGGCTAACGCCGCCGCAACAGCAGCGTGCGCGGAATGCCTTGCAAATCATTCAGCAGGCGCGGCGCCGTCCAGACGGTTTGATCGGCCAGCGCGCTGACAGCTTCAGCTTGCGTGTAACCCAGTTCGCAGAGGAAATACCCGCCCGCTTTCAAGCGTGACGGTACGTCTTGCAGCAAGCGGCGATAACAGCCTAAGCCATCGCCGTGCTCGGTCAGCGCGAGCGCAGGTTCCCATTCGCGCACCTCGCGTTGCAGCGTGGGCATTTCGTGCGCGGCGACGTAAGGCGGATTGGCGAGGATGAAATCGGCGCGCGGTTGATCTGGCAACGCGTCGAGCCAATCGGACTGAATGAACTGCACGCGCGCGGCCACGCCGTTCGATTCGGCATTGCGGCGCGCGACGGTCAGGGCTTCCGCCGAAATGTCGGTGGCGATGAGTTGCGCGCCTGCCAATTCGCGCGCCAGCGTCACGGCGATACAGCCCGAACCCGTGCCCGCATCCACAATCACCGGTTGCGCCCAATTGTGTTGCTGCGCCAGGCGAATGGTCTCTTCGACGATGATCTCGGTTTCGGGGCGGGGAATCAGCACGGCGGGCGTGACCAGAAAGTTCAGGCCGAAAAACTCCTGCTGGCCGGTGATGTATTGCAATGGCTCACCCGTGGCGCGGCGTGCGATCAGGGCTTGGTAGTTGGCTTGTTGTTCGCCAGTAAGTTGCTGGTTGAAGTGCACGATCAGATGCGTGCGGTCGCACGCGAGCGCATGGGCGAGCAACGTTTGCGCGTCGAGCAAGTCGTTGGGCACGGCGGCGTCACGCAAGACTTTGCTGGCTTCTTTTAAGGCTTCAGCGATGGTCATGGCTTACACGCCCGCAACTTACCGCTCCGTCTATTGTGTTAATTTCTCAGCCTGGAAAAACGCCACGGTCTGATTGATCAACTCATCCAGCCCGCCTTCCATAATCAGATCGAGCTGATGCAGCGTCAGGCCGATGCGGTGATCGGTGACACGGTTCTCTTTGAAATTGTAGGTGCGAATCTTTTCCGAACGGTCGCCGCTGCCGACCATCGAGCGGCGTTCGGCGGCGATAGCTTCGTGTTGTTTGGACTGCTCGATTTCATAGAGCCGCGAACGCAGCACGCGCATGGCTTTTTCGCGGTTCTTGATCTGCGACTTTTCATCCTGCATCGAAACGACCAGGCCGGTGGGCAAATGCGTCAGGCGCACCGCCGAATAGGTCGTGTTGACCGATTGGCCGCCGGGGCCGGACGAACAAAAGGTGTCGGTGCGAATGTCCTTGGCTTCGATCTTCACGTCCACATCTTCGGCCTCGGGCAGCACGGCGACGGTGACGGCGGAGGTGTGTATGCGGCCGCTGGTTTCGGTTTGCGGCACGCGCTGGACGCGGTGCACGCCCGATTCGTGTTTGAGCTTGGAATAGACGCGCTCGCCTTCGATGATCGCTTCGGCTTTTTGAATGCCGCCGAGACCGGTTTCGGAAACGTCTGTGATCTGGAACTTCCAGTTGTGGCGTTCGGCGTAGCGCGCATACATACGCATGATTTCGGCGGCGAACAGGCAGGCCTCTTCGCCGCCCGTGCCGGCGCGGACTTCAAAGATGACGTTCTTTTCGTCGTTGGGGTCTGTGGGCAGCAGCAGGACTTTCAATTCCTCCTGGACCTGTTCGAGTTTGCTTTCGTTCTCGGTGAGTTCGAGTTCGGCGAGTTCGCGCATCTCGGCCTCGCTGCTCTCGGCCAGCAACTGGCGCGCGCCGGCGATGTCGCCCTCGATCTTTTTCAACTCGCGGTATTTCTCGACGATCGCTTCGAGTTCGCGGTGCTGCCGGGTGACTTTGGTGTAGCGCGTCTGGTCGGAGATGATCGCGTTGTCGGTCATCTGCTGCGTCAGCTCTTCGTAGGTCTTTTCGATGGCTTCGAGTTTGTCGAACATAAAGCGAATAGTCGGTAGACAGTAGTCAGTAGTTTGCGGGTGGCGCGGCATTCCAATTCTTAACTCATCATTCTCAATTCTCTTGCAGAGAGTCTTCCAAACGGGGCTTACTGCAAGGGAATTGAGAATGATGAGTTAAGAATTGAGAATGTTGCTAAGTGGTTGCCGCCAACGGTTCCGGCGGTTCCAGTTTCAACGATTCTTTCAGCGCGTAAATCGCCACTTCCAGTTGGTCGTCCGATGGTTCCTGCGTCGTCACGTTTTGCAGCCAGAGGCCGGGCCGCGTCATAAACGAAAACAGGGCGCTCGATTCTTTCTTGCCCGCCGCGCGGATGATTTCGTAAGAGATGCCCGCGATCAGCGGCATCAGCGCGATGCGCGTCAGCATGTTCAGCCACAGCGCGTCGAATTTGACGACTGAAAAGAGCACGATCGAAACCAGCATCACCACCATCAGAAAGCTGGTGCCGCAACGCGGGTGCTGGCGCGGATGGCGGCGCGCATTGGCGACGGTCAGTTCTTCGCCCGCTTCCCAGGCGAAGACGGTTTTGTGTTCGGCGCCGTGATATTCAAAGATGCGCTTGATGTCCTGCAACCGCGAGAAGCTCCAAATCATCAGCAAAAACAGGCCCATACGAATCACGCCGTCCAGCAAATTGAACGAGACCGAAGGCCGCACAGGTTTCATATAAACTTGCAACCAATGCCAGCCTGCCTGATACCAGGGCGCGTTGGCGTCGCTGGCGAACACGGCTTGCGGCGCGTTGCCCCAGCCAAAATAAATGAACAGCGCATTGGTCAACAATAGCGGCAACACGATGAACAGCAGTACATTGAAGATGAGCGCGAAGATCATCGAACCGGCTGCCGTGGCCGCGGCGTTGGATGATTTGGGCTTCTCTTCAACTTCAGCCGCAGCCGTTGCGCGCAGCATTTCAGGCGCTTCGATGGCGTGGGCCGTGGTCAGCAGCGCGCCGGTGGCGGCAGCGGCCTTGACGGCAGGCTGGGCTTGTTGCTGATCCAGCGCCTCTTGCTCTTCCATCGCCACGGTCGCCGAGAAGTTGAGCGCCTTGATGCCGAGCGCCATCGAATGGATCAGCACCACGCTGCCGCGCAAGACCGGAATCTTGAGCCAGGGATACTTCTCATCCAGTTTCGGCAAAGCTTCCGACTTGCTGACGATCTGGCCATCCTGGCGGCGCACGGCCACCGCATACGAATGCGGGGCGCGCATCATTACGCCCTCGATGACGGCTTGGCCGCCGACGATGATCTCTTTTTCCGGTTTCATCGCTGCTCCTGGAAAGGTAGGACAAACTTTAGTCTGCCCGGTGCGGTAGGACAGACTAAAGTCCGTCCTACCCGTGACCCGCCCAAATACGAAAAGCCACAATCACAAACCCAAGACCGCTGTAGGCAGTCTTTCAACTAACAGGGATGCGCTGTGGCTTTCGTTTGTCTGACCGCTAGAGGTGCACGCACACACCTACCGTCTGGCGCGCCGCCGCGCTCAGTCCGGTCATCGTGCGATTGGGCCAACTCAGTTTCATGAATTTCAGCGAGAGGGCGCTAGGCCGCCGCTTCGGCGACTGCTTCAGCGGCAGGCGCGGCTTTCGGCTCAGCTTTTTTGGCATAGCGTTTTTGGAAGCGTTCGACGCGGCCCGCCGTATCCACCAGCTTCTGTTTGCCGGTGTAAAACGGATGGCAGGTCGAACAAATTTCGACGTGAATCTCTTTGCGCGTCGAGCGCGTTGTCCAAGCCGAACCGCACGCGCAGACGACTTTGCATTCCTGATAGTTAGGATGGATATTCGGTTTCATAACGCTTGAGCTGCTCCTTTATAGACGACAGGTCTTAGGTGATTGCAACGCCAATGACCACGCCACAACAGCGGATTCCTTGGGTTTGGCGAACGCGGAAAGTAGCCGATGGCCTTGGGGGCTGTCAAGCAATGGCTTTTTTCGGGATGTCCGGCAAAGTTTAGCGTGAGGGCGGCTCATGGCATGGCATGTTGCGAGCTTTTCAGGCGGCTTTTTCGAGCGTGGTCACGCGCTCGGTGAGCATTGCCATGTCGGCGCGCAGATCCAGATTCGCACGTTGGTTGTCGTGGGCTGCGAAGTCCAGTTTTTTATCCAGGCGGTTCAACTGGACGCGAATTTCGTCAAGCTGTAGTTGCATGGCATCCAGCCGTTGCTGCATGGCATCAAGCTGCTGCTGCTGGGCATCCAGCCGTTGTTGCACGCCTTGCCAGAGCGGGCGCGTATCGTGCAGCCGGGCGCGTACTAGGTCTTCCAGCGCAGTCAAGCGCGCTTCACCCGCGATCTGCCGCTGTTTGATGTCGGAGACGGCGTTAATCAGGAAATCGAGTTTGTCATCAGTGGTCATGTCTTTGGTGATGTCGTCGGTCATGTTCTTATAGCTCCTTTGCGGCGCGAATCTAGCACAAGTGGTAAGGGGATTCCTACCCTTTATGTATCGGGTGGTAGCGGGTGTCCGTCACATTTCAGCACGTGCAAAACTTTGACGGACACCCCTTTTTTGAGCCGGGAAGTTTTGACAAGCCAGCGCGGCCACGTTAAGAAGGCAACCAACATTTCAACAGACTTTTCACGAGGATTTCGCCACGATGCAATCAATGCAACCAATGGCTCAACCACGAGCGCAACCACGAGCGCAACCACTGGCGCAACCACTGGCGCAACGCATGCAAGCCGTCCAAGCGCCGATCATTCCGGTCGTCGGCGAATTGATTCGGCAAAACCCCGGCACGATTTCACTGGGCCAGGGCGTGGTCTTTTATGAACCGCCGCCGCAGGTTTACACGGCCCTACAGGAATTGCAGCGGCAACCAGAGTTGCACAAATACCAGCCGGTTTACGGCCTGCCGTCATTGGTTGAGCAGATCGAAGCGAAGCTGCGCGCCGAGAACGGCATCGCGGTGCGACCGGGCAGCCGCATCGTGGTGACGGCAGGCGGGAATATGGCCTTTATGAACGCCGTGCTCGCCCTCTGCGATCCGGGCGACGAAGTGATCCTGCCCGCGCCCTATTATTTCAATCACGAGATGGCCGTCACGCTGGCGAATTGCACGCCGGTGCTGGTGGCAACCGATGCGAATTATCAATTGCAGCCCGCTTTGCTGGCCGCCGCCATCACGCCAAGGACGCGCGCCATCGTGACCGTCTCGCCGAATAATCCGACCGGCGCGGTCTACCCTGAAGCGGCCTTGCGCGCCGTCAATGAACTCTGCCGCGCGCGCGGCCTCTATCACATCAGCGACGAAGCATATGAGTATTTCACCTACGGCGGCGCACGGCACTTTTCGCCCGCCTCCATCCCCGGCAGCGGCGCGCACACGTTGTCGCTCTTTTCTTTGTCGAAAGCTTACGGCTTGGCCAGTTGGCGCATCGGCTGGCTGGTGCTGCCCGCACACCTTTTTGAAGCGGTCAACAAGGTGCAGGATACGATCCTGATCTGCCCGCCCGTGGTGTCACAGTTGGCGGCGCTGGGCGCGCTACAGGCCGGGCGCGGCTATTGCGCCGAACGGGTGGCCCAATTGGCGGGCGTGCGCGAACTGGTCGCGCGTGAACTTGAACAACTCGAACCGCATTGCAGCGTCCCGCCCAGCGACGGCGCGTTCTATTTTTATTTGAAGCTCAACACGCTGTTGCAGCCGCTGGCGCTGGTCGAACGGCTGGTGCGCGAATTCGGCGTCGCCGCGATTCCGGGCAATGCTTTTGGGAGCGCCTCTGATGGAGGAAGCTGTTACTTGCGCATTTCCTACGGCGCGTTGCAGCCGGAGACGGTCAAGCTGGGCGTTGGCCGATTAATCTGTGGCCTGCAAACGATTTTAGGGGCATAACAAACGGGGAGGCACTCAACGTGGCAGTGGGGATAAAGTTCACGGAAGCTGACTATAACTGGCGTGCACAGGCCTGTCCTATCTGCGTGTCTGCGCCGGCCAAGTATCTAGCCAAGTATCTAGCCAAGTATCTAGGCAGACGCGGCGGGGCGGCGCATCGGCAATGTTTAGGCGTCGAAACGCAACTCTGGCGCTGCTGCAATTGTGGCTTGATCTTCCCCGACCCGATGCCCCTTCCGAAAGGCGGGTTGGAGCAGCATTATGGGTTGCCGCCCGAAGAGTATTTTGCGGCGCACGACGATGCGGGCAAAATCGAGAGCGCGCTACGTTTGCTAGCACAGGCTGAAACGCTAGGCCATGGCAAAGGACGGTTGCTGGATGTGGGGGCCGGGCGGGGCGAAACTTTGCGCGCGGCCAAACTGGCGGGTTGGGATGTTGTCGGCCTCGAACCTTCGCCGACCTTCGCCCGTTGGGCGGCGCGCCACTCCGGGGCGGAAGTGCTGAACGAAGCCATCGAAAATTGCAGTCTGCCGGCTGCCTCGTTTGAGGTCGTCATTCTGGCCGCCGTGCTGGAGCACCTCTATGAACCCGCTGCGGTCATGCGTTCCATTGCGCGTCTGTTGAAGCCCGGCGGGCTGCTCTTTGTGGATGTGCCGAACGAGGCGGGGCTCTTTTTTCGCCTGGGCAATTTTTATCAACGCCTACAACGGCGCGATTGGGTGGTGAATCTTTCACCTACCTTTTCACCCTTTCACGTATTTGGCTTTACCCCGAAATCCTTGCGGCGGTTATTGACGAAATACGAACTAACACCGGTTGAATGGCGGATGTACAGCGGCGTCAGCATGGTGCCGCATACCGGCGGCTGGCGCAGTTCATTGGAGCGTGTGGCCGCACACACTGTCACGCAACTAAGCCGATATGGTGAGTTGGGAACTTACATTGAGACTTGGGCGCGTAAAACCCCGTAAAACAATAGACGCCGATAGCGCGGCGTAACAACTGCGGAAGCAGGATTAAATCGCCGGTAGTGGGTCAATGGGGAGAGAAAGTTCAAACGCCAAGCCGCCAAGAGCGCCAAGTGCAGACACGAAACAGGCTGATTTCAATCAACCACTCTTGGCGTGCTTGGCGTTTGAAGCGCTCTGCTGTAACTCACTCCCTTGAGCCGCTACCAAAGCGCTTAACCCTGCGCAGCAAAACAAGCAGTAAGAAGAAGCTTTATGAATTTGCTGGCCGTGCAACTCGACATCGTCTGGGAAGACAAAGCCGCCAATCATCAAAAGGTGCGTCAGTTGTTGGAACAGGCGCAACCCGCTCCCGGTGCGTTGGTCGTACTGCCGGAGATGTTCGCCACCGGCTTCAGCATGCGCGCGGCGGCGCTTTCCGATACGGCGTCGCAAGCGACGCAACAATTCCTCGCCGGCACGGCCAAAACCTTCGGCGTTTATTTGGCGGGCGGCGTGGTCAGCGACGGTCAGGCCGGTCTGGGGCGCAACGAATGCGTTGTCTATGACCCACATGGCCGGGAACTCGCGCGTTATTGCAAGCTGCACCCGTTTACTTATGGCGGCGAGTCCGCCCATTACGCAGCAGGCGAACAAGTCGTCCTTTTCGATTGGGCCGGTTTCAAGGTCGCGCCCTTTATCTGTTACGACCTGCGCTTTCCCGAAATTTTTCGCGCGGCGGTCAAACAAGGCGCGAACTTAATCGTGGTCATGGCCAATTGGCCGGTGACGCGCATTGCGCATTGGGACGCCTTGTTGCAGGCGCGCGCGATTGAGAATCAGGCTTATGTGATCGGGGTCAACCGTTGCGGCCAAGACCCGCTCTTGTCGTATTCCGGCAGCAGCCGCATCATCGGCCCGCGCGGCGACATCATCATTGCGGCAAATGCGGCGGAGTGTGTCATCCAAGCCGAATTGAATCTGGCGGAGGTGCAAAATTACCGGTGTGACTTGCCCTTCCTGGCGGACATGCGGGGCTGAAAGGTCAGGTGCGCAGAATTTCCTTACAAAATTCATGGGCTACGAAGGCCATGAGTCTTGCAAAGGTCAAACCCGGCATGTATACTCCGCCGCGTGATTGAGTGCTCCCGCCTCATTTTGCTTTAGAAACAATCAAAATACTGAAGCAGAAATCAGGAACATCCGATCAATTCCGCGAGATTCATCAAGGTAGACAATTTGGCTGACAATTTGGCTGACAGTTGAATCTTTGGCGGATGAAGCCGCTAACGGCATCAAGCGCTTCAAAAGCTCCGTAATTTTTTTATTCGACAATTAAACTCGCTGGCGGTGTCAACTGACCGGCGGGAAAGCGTGACAAAGACTAATGGCCTGCAACTCTGGCGCGAGAGTTGGCGAGCTTAGGTTTATGCGTCACATTGCATTGTTCTTTAGTAGCTTCGCCAAGGGGCCGAATGCGAAACTCACACAGACTCACACACAATTCCGGTTGCTGGTTTGCCAATAGCCTGCTGATTCTGCTTTATGCGGTGTCGGCGGGGTTTGGTGTTTCTGTTGGCGCCAGCAACGTTTTAAGCAGTGCCACCTCGGTCCCGGCCAGCGGCGCGCTTCCCGATTTTCAGTTCGAAACTGATTCCATTTTTACCCAGGCAATTCGATTCTCGTCTCACCCTGTGACGGGAATTGCCAAACATCATCCGCAATCCTTCTTTCAAGGCATCGGCTTTCAATGCACCGCTCAGCAAGCGGCGGCGCGCAATCCATTCCGTCTGGTCAGTCTGGTCCGTCTGGTCTGTCTGGCCCGTCCGGATACCGTTACCCTTAATCTGCGCCCAATGCTCAGTGCCGTTGTTAACCAGCGCTGGCACGGGCGCGCGAAACGCGGGAAGTCTGGCCACTCACGCGCCAGTGCTTCTACTTCGCAGAGTTCCGCCGCAGGCAGCCCAGCAAGTGTTGCTGAGACGCACGCTGCCGCCCGGCGCCAGCTTTCAAACTCTCAATCCACGATTCTGTTGCCGCGCCTTACCGGGTTTACCGGTGAGACTTCACATGCGCGGGAGCTGAATTCAACCTACAGCAAATTTCATGTTCTCTTTGCGGTTGAGGCAGGTGTCTCTTCGCAATTTTCAATTTTTTAGCAACTACAGGAGAAATCCGAATGCGAACTACACACAAGAACCTCACGATGCAGCGCGCGCTCCTCATAAGCGCCGTGCTGTTGCTATCTGCGGGGCTGTTCTTCGCGCTTGCGCCGGTACGCCAAGTGGCGGCCGCGCGCGCGTCGCTGGGAATCAATCCCACGGTCGCGAAGCTCATTTCATTCACACCTGCGCCCGTGCAACGTGCACTGAACGCGCGGCTGGGGGTGACGCCCGCTGTCACGACGATGGCCGTCACCACAAATTTGGCGGCCCCCATGACAATTACGAGTCTTGCGGCCATTAGCGTGACACCGGTTCCGGCGGCGGCGGGGGGTATGCTCCCGGCCAACCCGCCGATGTTTCCGGCGAACCATAGCGTCGAATTGATCTGGCGCATGACGACGGACGGTGCGGCCAATACGCCGGGGCCGTTTGTTTTCAGTGTGGCCTACCCGGTCGGCTGGGCGTTGGCGAATCTAAACGCTACGGGCTTGCACGGCGCCGCGTTTGGTTGCGCCGGGGGCAATCCGGCGACCTGTACTGCGGCTGCGCTGGCGACCGCGGCGGGTACCACCGATTTCGGGATCAGTTTCGTGATCCCGGCGACCGATCCTTGCGGTCCGCAAGCGGTCACCGCGACGCTTACCAATAACGCTGTCGCTGTCCCTGGTTCGCCCTCCGCGCAGAATGTCGTCGTCAATCATTCGATTGACCTGAGCGTGGCGCTGACGGGCACGATTACCCAGGGTTCCGCGACGGGCATCGGCATCCTGCCGCTTGTGGCACCGAACACGAACGTGATTGCCGGGCCGGGCATCATTCAATATAGCGCCACGGTCAGCAACGCCGGGCCTTCGCAGGCGGGGGCGGGCGAGGCGTTCTTGCGAGTGCCAGCGCTTGAGGGGCCAGCCGGTTTGCTGGCGAATCCGAATGTCTCAGTGACTGTCACCAATGCGGGCGCGACCTTTGCGGGTTGCACGGCGCTGTTGCTGGGCAATGGCGTGGGTTGCCCGAACGCGCTGCCCTTCGGCCCTGGGGCGGCTAATCCGGTGGTCTTCAACGTCACGATCGGTTCGGCGATTCCGGGCGGTTCGACGATCGGCTTGCAGGCGAGTACGGCGGCCAACAACGCCGGCCCGCCGCCGGGCGCGCCTTGCGCGGTTGACGGGGTAGCGGGCAACAACTCTTCGGCAACCGTCACGCACACCATCGCCAACGTGCACGATCTGGCGGTGGCCAAGACGGCGACGCCGGGCGCGACCTTTGCGGGCGGGCTGATCCAATATGACGTGACGGCGGCCAACCTGGGAGTCTTCTCGCAGACGGGCGGCAACGCGGCGGCGAGCAGTAACGCCTTCAGTTTCCTCGTCACCGATATACTCGACATCATGCCCACACCGGGGCAGGGCATTTCGGAATTGATTTCCATCACTCCGGCGGCGAACTTCACCTGTACGCCGGCACCGGGGCCGCTCCCCTTTGGCGGGGCGAATGCGCCGAACCGGATCATCTGCACCTTCACCGGCGCGAC
>JANOWX010001140.1:0-1954 GCA_031418175.1 Acidobacteriota bacterium
CAGCCGCCGCCGGACTTTGCGCTTGAACAATCCGTCCGCCCTGTCTAGTATGGGCGAACTTTTGCAGGATCGGCCGTATGCATTGGCATACGGCTACCAAAACGAGTCGGAATTCACGTGGCGCCCGCCACACAGACGGCGGGCATTGATGAAGGGAGCAAAGAGTGAAACACGGATGGCTAAAGAGCGTTGGTTTGGGTTTGGCACTGGCGGTCGGTTGCGTGTGCTTGGGCTGGCCCGGCCACACGCAGGCCCAGAACATCAAGGTTGGCGGCACTAACGGTCAGAGCACTGCCACGCGCGAGAAGCTCACGGCGGATTACGAAAAGGCGCTGGAAATCATCCGCGCCAATTACGTCGAGCCGCGCGAAACCGACGAGCTGACCAAATTCGCCATCCAGGGCATGCTGCACGTCCTCGATCCGCACTCGGATTACATGGATGCCAAAGCCTTCCGCGAATTCAATGACCATCAAAACAGCCGCTATTTCGGCATTGGCGCTTTCATCAGCACGCGCGATATCAGCGCGCGCGTGCGTTCGACCTACGTGACCGAACCCTTCAATGGCTCGCCCGCCTTCCGCGCCGGCCTGCGTTACGGTGATCAGATCGTCAATGTGGATGGCAAGGACACGACCACTTGGGATTCGACCAAGACCCGCGAATTGCTGCTGGGCGAACGCGGCACCAAGGTGCGTGTGACGATCAAACGCCCGGGCGTCGAGCAGCCTATGGCCTTCGACATTACGCGCGACCAGATTGCCCGACCTTCGATTCCCAGTTACTACCTGGTCAAACCCAACATCGGCTATATCGGGCTAACCGAGAGTTTCCAATCCACCACTTCGATGGAAATGGCCAATGCCATCGCCGAATTGCGCGAGCAAGGCGCCACGCAATTCATCCTCGACTTGCGCGGAAACGGGGGCGGTTATCTGGATCAGGGCATCCTCGTCGCCGACAAATTGCTGCAACGCGGCCAAGCCATCGTTTCGGTGCGCGCGCGCAATAAGGTGAACAATCAATCAGCTTTTGCTGAGAATGGCTCAAGCGATAATTTCCCGCTGGTCGTCCTGATCAACGGCGGCCGCAATGGCTCGGCTTCGGCTTCGGAAATTGTGGCCGGCGCGGTGCAAGATCACGACCGAGGCTTGATCGTGGGCGAGACCAGTTTTGGCAAAGGCCTCGTACAGCGCATCTTCCCAACGATGAATGGTGGTGGCCTGATTCTTGTGATAGCGCATTACTACACGCCAAGTGGACGCCTGATTCAGCGCGATTATTCAAATGGTTCACTGTTTGAGTATTACAACCGCCGCAGCGCCAACGGCAAAGTCGAAAGCGCGCCCAAAGGCGAGATGAAAACTACTGACTTGGGCCGTCAGGTCTTTGGCGGCGGCGGCATCGAACCGGATGTCAAAGTCGAGAGCAACGACATACTGACGCCCGCCCAATTGAAACTCTGGCAAGGTTCGTGGCTCTTCACCGCCGAACTCATCAACGGCCATGCGCCGGGCGCAACCCAATTCAAGCTGCCCGCCATGGATTTCACCAGCAAGCTCAAGGGCACTGAATACCTAATCTCAGATGACCTGCTCAAAGCCTGGGCCGATTACATGAACAAATTCGCCAAGGAGCATCCTGAGTTCGCCATCAAGCCGAACGAGATCGAAGAGAATAAGATTTGGGCTCGGAAGTATGTGCGCGAAGAAGTGCTCAATGCCGCTTACGGTGCGAAGCGCGCCAAACAGGTCGTGGCCGATTTAGACCTGCAATTGCAGCGCGCGATTCAAGAATTGCCCAACGCGGCGGCCCTCAACGAAAAAGCGCGCAGCAAGTCGAATGCTATGATTCGACGCTAAAGCAACGCACAAACAGGCAGGACACGTGAAGGCGGTTGGAAGGTTCCAGCCGCCTTTTCAATTTCAAAGGGACGCCGTGTCAGTAGCCCGAC